>NZ_JBEYVC010000049.1:0-59072 GCF_040643855.1 Streptomyces sp. NPDC047072
GGGACGGGCCAGCTTGAAGAAGTCGTCGAGCAGGCCGGCCTCGCGCAGGGCGATCTGGCCGAAAAGAAGGCTGCTAGGTGTACCAGTTGGAAAGGTGCTGGAAATTGATAGGTAGTACTTCGACTGCCGGAAAGTGTCGCGCACCAGCACGCCCCGGCCCGCCGGGAGGTCCTCGGGGATCGTGCGGGCGGTGAGGCCCACCATGCCGTAGTCGGCGCGGTCGTTGAGGCGCAGCACCAGCTTGTCCTCGGTGCTGGAGGAGAACCGGCCCTGGCTCAGGATCCGGTCACCGGCCAGGACCAGGTGGACACCGACGCTCGCGCCCTCCCGGAGCAGCTGGATCATCGCGTCGAGGACGCTGCCCTGGTCGTAGAGGGCGAAGTCCCGGTCGAACGCCTCGAACCGGTCCACCAGCAGCAGGATGTGCGCGGGCCGTTCGGACGCGGGCAGCGCCCGGCGCAGTTCGGTGAGGTCGGCGACGCCGTACCGGCCGAGCAGGGCCCGGCGGCGGCCCGCCTCGGCGGTGAGCCGGTTCAGCAGCCGGGCCACCCGCTCGACCTGGGCCCGGTCCACCACCGCGCCGCAGTGCGGGAGTTCGGCCAGCGCCTGGAGGGCGCCGTTGCCGCAGTCGAGGCCGTACAGGTGCACGTCGGCGCAGCCGTGCCGGTCGGCGACCGCCGCGGCCAGGGTGCGCAGGGTCTGTGAACGGCCGCCGCGCGGTGAGCCGATGACATGTACGTGGCCCATCGTGTCGAGATCCAGGGCGAGTTCCCGCCGGGTCTGCTCGGCGGGCACGTCGACGAGACCGTACGGCACCGCGGCGAGGCAGCCCTCCTCGGTGGGGTCCTCGGCGCGGGGCAGGTCGGCCAGGGCGAGGTCGGTCGGCAGCGGCGGCAGCCAGGGCCGCCGCGCTTCGGGCACCGCGAGCTGTACGGCCGCCTCGCGCATCGCGGCCACCAGGACCGAGAGGTCGGTCACCGGCTGCACGGCCCGTTCCTGCGGGGTGGGCCGGGGCGGCGGGTCGCCCAGCTCCTCCCAGTGCAGTTCGGTGAGGACCGGCGCCGGGGGCCTGCCGTCCGTCTCGGCCGGATCGAGTCGGCGTCCGCCGATCCGCCCGGTCTGGAACGGCAGCAGCGCCGCGTGGCCGAGCCGGGCGTAGGCGCGTCCGGGGGTGCGCGGGGAGAGCTGGCCGGAGTCCGGGGCGTCGATGATGTCCCGGCTCTCCCCGGTGTCCGTGGTGCGCAGCGCGATCCGCAGGTTGGTGTTGGCGCGGATGTCGGCGGTGACCGCGCCGGACGGCCGCTGGGTGGCCAGCATCAGGTGGATGCCGAGCGAGCGGCCCCGCTGGGCGATGTTGACCAACCCCGTGACGAAGTCGGGCAGTTCACGGACCATGGAGGCGAACTCGTCGATGACCAGGACCAGTCGGGGCAGGGCCGCCAGCTCGGGGCGCCGGGTGCGCTGTTCGGTGTAGTCGTCCAGGTCCTTGGCGCCGGCCGCGGCCAGGATGTGCTCGCGGCGCTTCAGCTCGGCGCCCAGCGAGGTCAGCGCCCGCTCCACCAGGTGGCTGTCGAGGTCGGTCACCATGCCGACGGTGTGCGGGAGTTCGGCGCACTCGGCGAAGGCGCTGCCGCCCTTGTAGTCGACGAGGACGAAGTTCAGCTCGTCGGGCCGGTTGGCCACGGCGAGGCTCGCCACCAGCGATTGGAGCAGCTCCGACTTGCCGGAGCCGGTGGTGCCCGCGATCAGTCCGTGCGGTCCGTCGGCGGCCAGGTCCACGGCGAACGGCCCGTCGAGGCCCACGCCGAGCACCGCGCGGGTGCTGCGTCCGCCGATCACCCAGTTCGCGGCGACGGCGTCCGCCGTGGGCGGCTCCAGGCCGAGCACGTCCAACAGCCGGGCCGAGGGCGGCAGGAGGTTCTCCTGGGCGTCGTCGCCGACGTCCCGGACGGGGGCCAACGCGCGGGCCACGCCCACCGTCCAGGCCCGCCCCGGGGCGTCCATCCGGACGTCCGTCACCGGGTCCGCCTGGGCGCGCTCCACCCGCAGCCCGTCGGGTCCGGCGACCGCGACCGCCTGGCACTCCTCGGGCAGCAGCCGGGCCTCGTCGTCGACGCAGAGCGCGTACACGCCGACCGCGGGTCCCTCGCGCAGTATCTGGATCACGCCGGGCAGCGAGCGCAGGCGGCGGGCGCCGTCCAGGACGACCAGCACATCGGGTTCGCCCGCCGCGCCGCCGCGTACGGCCCGTGCTCCGGCGGCCTGCCGGGCGGCGATCAGCGCGCTCAGTTCGGCGACCCTGCGGCCCACCGACTCGGCGGTCGCGCCGACCAGGGTGACGGTGTCCTCGCCGAGCGGCGCGCACTGCGGCAGCCAGTGCACCCACGCCCAGCGGTCCGCGCCGCCGGAACCGGACAGGACGCAGATCCTGAGGTCGGAGGGGCTGTGCAGGACCGCCGACTGGGCGATCAGCCAGCGCACCAGCGGTTCGGCGGCCGGTCCGCCGGCCACGCCGAGGACGCCGGCCTCACGGAGCGGGACGGTGACCGGAACCGCGTGGATGGTCCGGGTGATCCGGCGCCGGTGCTCGGGCTCGGCGGGGTCGTCCAGTTCCACCAGGGCGGGCCGGTCGGCGAGTCCGAGGCGCAGCAGCAGGAAGTCGTCGTCGCGCCAGCGCCGTTCCCACAGCCGCTGACGCGGGCCGACGGCGATCAGCAGCGCGGCGGCCGGGTCCGGGCAGGCGGCGCGCCGGGCCCGCTGCTCGGCCAGCACCGCCTCGTCGACGTCGGCCTCCAGCGCGGCCTTCTTCTTCTCGTACTCCTTCAGCTGCTCCTCGTAACTGTCCTTGCCTCTACGGCGGTTGGACATCTGGGAGACGATCGCGATGACCGGCGAGAGCAGGCCGAAGATCAGGAAGCGCATGTTCTGGAGGAGCAGGACGGACACCATCGCCATCACCAGCGGGGCGAAGACCACGGTGAGCTGGAACCTCATCCGGGTGGGCTTGGCCGGCGCGGTGGGCAGCAGGAACCGGTCGCGCACGGGCGGCGGCAGCAGCCGGGGCGGGCGGTTGTAGTCCAGTCCGACGCCGTCCTCCGAGGGTTGCAGCGCCGCGTCGGGCACGGACGGGTCGGCCAGCTCCAGGAGCACCGGCCCGACCGTGAGCACCCCGCCGCGCGGCCACGGCGTCCAGTCCCGCACCGGTGCGTCGTCCAGTCGTACGGCCGTCCCGTCGTCCGCGAAGTCGACGCCGAGGGCGGCCGAGTCGACCGTCACGGTGCCGTCCGCGCCCACCTTGAGCCGGGCCGCCCGCTTGGCGAGGCCGTCGGCGGTGAGGCGGATCCGGCAGTCGGTGCCGGCGCCGATGTCGTAGTCGCCGGGCGGCAGCCGGAACACCGACCCGGCGTCGTCCCCGCCGATGCCCCGCAGTTCGACCACGCCGTCGGGCTCCCTGCCCGGCACGAAGGTCGGCGCGTCCAGCGCCAGCAGGCTGCCCGCGCGCAGTTCGGCGGCGCCCACCGGCCGGTCGGCGTCCAGCGGGACGGCCCCGTGGAACAGCGCGGGCCGGGCTCCAGCCCGGCCACCGCGCAGCCGCTGATGCAACTGCTCGGCGAGCTCGCCGACCGGAACCCCGGGCTCGGCGTCGATCAGGATGTCCGCGCTCCGGCCCTGCTCGGGGTCGACGGCGGTGACGGTCAGACGCATGATCGGTGCCTCCTCGTGGCACGGGCTGGGAAAGGTGAACCGCCGGCCGGACCGGGGGAGCCCGGGCCGGCCGGCGGTGGTGGGGAAGGGGTGGAGTCAGGAGGCGCGGAGGCTGGAGCCCATGTCGCTGTCCATCTGGACCATGGCCTCGCCGTACTTCTTGACGTAGTTCGAGATGCCGGTCAGGCCTTCCATGACCTGGGTGTAGGTGCCCGTGAACTCCTCGACGAAGGGCTTGAAGTCGGTCTGCGCGGACGGGGTGTTGTAGCCGTCGGCGGTGAGGGCGTCCAGGTCGGCCTTGATCTTCGCCAGCTGGGCCTTGGCGATGTCGTACTCGTTCATCGTGGTGGCCGCGGTGCCCGCCATCTTCTGGTCGTCGATGAGGTAGTTCGCCATGGTGTTCTCCTCTTTATCTGTGTTCGCTGCGGTTCATCGGTGTGTTGGTGCTTCAGACACGTACGTGCGCGCGAAGCGGTTCACGCTTTCGCGGGTTCTTCCTTCGGCGGGTTGAGGAGCTCGGTGTCGGCGTTGTTGTTGAGGTTGCCGAGGGTCTTCACCGGGATGCTGGTGTAGATCTCCTCCGGGCCGCCGGACTTGAAGCCGTACTGGTTGTCCAGCTTCTTGTTGGCCAGGGAGTTGCCCACCCCGTTGCCGAGCTTGGCCGCGGCGTTCTCCAGCGTGGTGCCGAGGTCCGCGTGGTCGGGCCCGAGCGTCGAGTAGAGGACGCCGACACCCTGGCCGACAACTCCCTTGAGGACGCTGCTGAGCGCTTCGTAGCCGTACTCGCGCAGGTCGGTGACGGAGCTGGGGCCGCCCGTGTGGTGGAAGTAGTCATGCGCGGGCGCGTGCTGCTGGTTGAAGGAACCGGCCGGGTCGAGTTCGTTGACGGTGGTGCCGCCCGCGTCCTTCACCTGGACCGCGCCGCTGTCGCCGAGGCCGACGGTGAAGGTGGCCTGGTTGCCGTCGGCGCCGGTGGTGACGGTGCCCTCGACCCCGTTGTTGCCGATCTGGAAGGTACTGGTCTCGGCGGCGCTGTTGACGCTGAACGTGGCGTCGCCCGACGGGTTCTGAGTGATCGTCACCCCGGTGGCGTTGTCCACGGTGGTGGCCGTGCCGCCGTTGATCGTGGTGATGGACCCGGCTCCGCCGGCGGGGGTGATCACCGGGCCGTTCGCCGTGGAGACGACCGTCGTGTTGTTGCTGAAGGTGGCCTGCGGCGGGCCGGCCGGTCCGACGCCGTTGGGCGGCGGCGCGGCGGCGACCCCCGGTCCGTTGAGCGTGCCGTCCGGAGCGACGGACACGGTGTCCTGCGGACCGTTGCCGCCGCCGGGCACGGACACGTCGAAGGCGCCGTTCCCGGTGGACTTCACTTCGAACGCCCCTCCCCCGTCGACGACCGATCCGCCCTTGCCGCCGACCGGCACGCTCACCCCGGGGCCGCCGTTGTTGGGGGCCACGGTGAAGGTCTCGGGGCCCGGCGCCGGTCCGGCGAACGCCGGGTTCGCGGGGCCGTCCACCACGCCCGCCAACTGACCCGCGGTACTGGCGTTCTCCTGGCCGCCGGGGGTCTTGGTGACGGTGACGCCTCCGGTGTTCACGGAGGTCGTACCGCCGAAGAAGCCGTCGTGGTGGAGGGTGGGTCCGCCGCCGGGGGTGGGCACGGTGATGCCGCCGTGGCCGTCGCCCGTGACGGTGCTGATGGAGGTCTGTCCGGCGCCGTTGCCGACCGGGTTGCCCGCGGTGTCGACGGTCACCGCCGGGTTGGGGCCGAGGCCGGTGACCCCGCCGGGGGCGAAGGTGCCCTGCGCGGGGCCGTACGTGGTGGTGAACTCGCCGGCGTTGGCCGGGTTGAGGTTGTGGCTGACCGTGCTGCCGGGCTCGGCCACCGGATCGATGCCGTGCGTGGTGACGTTGGCGCCGGGCTGCCCGTTGGTCAGGACGTTCTCGCCGCCCGTCTGCTTGGCGCCGAACAGGGTCTGCGGCGGGGTGGTGACGCTGCCCTGGGTGTGGTCGGCGGTGATCGTGGAGCCGCTCGGCGAGTTCTGCACGGTGACCGTGCCGTTCGGGTCGACGGAGTGGCCGATGCCGGACTTGTCGTGGACGACGGTCGTGGTCGTGCCGTTCTGGCCGCCCGCGACGGTGGTGGTGAAGCCGTCGGAGGAGTGCGTGAAGGTCTGTCCGTCGGAGCTGACGACCCCGCCGCCGGGGGCGGTGAGCGTGGCGGCGGCGCCGGGGTTGCCACCCCGCGGGGGCGGCAGTTGGGCGGCGGTGCCGTCGGGGCCCTGCGCGCTGATCGTGCCGTTCGGCGCCGAGGTCGCCGTCGTCGGCGTTCCGCCGTTCTGCGCGGCGCCCGTGAAGGTGACGTCGCCCGTCGTGCCGACGGAGGTGGTGACGTCGTTCGCGCTGATGCCGCCCGGTCCGACGGTGGCGGCGGTGCCGCCCTGACCGGTGTTGGTGACGGTGGCGACCGGGACGTTGGCGGCGTCGGTGTTCGGTGCCACGGTGAACGGCCCGTCCGTGACCGTGCCGTTCGGGCCGACGCCGAAGGTGTTGCCGGAGTCGGTGGCGGTGGTGCCGCCCGGACCGTGCACGACGGTGGTGTGGGGGCCCGCCGGGGCCGTGGTGGTGACACCGCCGTCGGTGCCGACGGTGGCGGCGGCCACGTCGGCGCCGCCCGACTGGGTGGTGGCCCCGCCGTTCGTCAGCGCGGTGGAGGTGCCGCCGGACGTGGTGACCTGGGTGGGGACGGTGCCGTCCGCCGTGGGGGCGACGGTGACCGCAGGCGTGCCGCCGGCCGGGCCCACGGTGATCGCCCCGTCCGGGCCGACGCCCAGGCCGGTGCCGCCCTGGGTGACCTGGGCGGAGCCGTGGGGGCCGACGTTCACCTGGGCCGGGTTCAGCCCTCCGGTGTTCGTGGTGACCCCGTTCGGGCCGAACGACACCTGGAGGGGGCCGGAGTTGACGGTCGTGGTGCCGTTGGACACCGCCGCCGTGGCACCGCCCGTGCCGGTCACGGTGACCGTGGCGACGCCGTTGGTGTCGACGTCGACGGTGGTGTTGCCGAGGGTGACCGGGTTGCCGGGGGTGGGCTGCGGGGCGCCCGCGATGCCGGGCTCGCCGCCGAAGGGGGTCGCGGTGATCTGCCCGGCCGGGTTCACGTCGAAGAGGGTGCCCTGGCTGGAGACGCTCGCCGAGCCGTCCGGGTGGATCGTGGTCGTGCCCGCGAGGATCGTGCCGTCGCCGGTCTGCTTGATGCCCCCGACGTCGAACCGGGTCGGGGTGACGGTGAGCGTGCTGTTGTCGTGGTGGGTGACGGTCAGGTCGACGGGGCTGAACTTCACCTCGGTGCCGCCGCCCGCGACCGAGCCGAACCCGGCCCCGTCGACCTTCACGGTCCCCACCGACACATCGCCGCCGGGGCTCACCGTGACCGGCCCCGTCGTCCCGGCCGGGTTCACGGCGAGCGTGCCGTTGCCGCCGTTGAACTGCACGGTGTCCGGGGTGGCGCCGCCGGAGTTCACGGTGAAGCCCGTGCCGTCCAGCGTGGCGGTGGGTCCGTTCGGGACGACGACGGTGGTCGGACCGCCCGTGTTCCCCGGGAGGGTGCTGACGACGCCGGTGTCGGTGACGGTGATCGGGCCGCCGGTGGTGGTCGGCGGCAGGACGACGCTCTGGCCGTTGCCGCCCGCGTTGACGACGGTGACGGCTCCGTTGGTGCCGAGCGCGGTGGTGGTCCCGTCGGGCAGCGTGACCGTGTTCGGGGCGGCGGAGTTGCCGGTGAGCGAGGTGCCGCCACCGACGTCGATGCCGATGGCGCCGGTCGCCGGATCGTGCGTGGCCACCGGCGGCGCGCCGTCGCCCGGGGTCGCGGTGTTGAAGACCGAGGTCGAGCCGTTCTGGTTGCTCACGCTCAGCCCGTCGCCGGAGACGGTGCTGAACTGGGGGGTGTCGGTGACGCTCAGGCCGTTCGGGGTCTCGACGGTGGTGCCGTCGAGGGTGAACTGCGGTACCGGGTTGCCGTCCGCACCGGCCGGCCCGTTGATCGTCGTAGGACCGCCGCCCGGACCCTTGGTGACGTCGCCGAAGGACCCCGAGGTGGTGAAGCCGCCGTTCTGGGGCAGGTCGGTGGTGAGCGTGGGCTTGCCCTGGTCGAGGCCCTTCGCCTCGATGTGGCCCGGGGCGAACTCGCCGAGGAAGGCACCGGCGGCCTTCTCCTGGAAGCCCGGCCCCGCGAGCGGGGTCTCCACGGTGGTCGTCGTGCCGTCGGAGGTGACCTTCTCCCCGGCCGGTGACGTGATGGTGTTCGCACCGCCCTCGGTCGTCGAGGTGAACCCGTCGGGCGTGGTGGTCTTGGTGGTGACGACCGGTGCGGCGTCCCCCGGAGTGGCGGTGCTCTGGGTGACCGTGCCGTCCGGGGTGCCGACCGTGGTCTTCAGTACGCCCGTCGACGGGTCCGTGCCGGTGGAGCCCTCGATGCCGTGGAAACCGGTGTTCTGCGTCTGCCCCTTGCCGTCGACGTGGAAGGCGCTGCTGAACTTGAACCCGTCGGGGGCGAACCCGGCGCTCCCCTTGGAGAACGCCTTCCCGATGTTGTTCTTGAACTGCCCCTTGATGGTCAGGGCGTCCTTGATGCTGTTGGCGAACTTGGTGCCCCCGGCCACGGTCAGCACCCCGCCGGTCGCGGCGCCGATCAGCGAGCCGATCGCCGCCGGCCCCGGCTTGAACTCCTTGCCGTCGACGCCCGCCGTGATCGCGGACGCCGTCAGTCCCAGGGTGAACTCGGTGCCCACGTCCACCCCGGCCTTCGTGAGCACGGCCCCCAGGGGGTTCACCTTCAGCTTCGTCAGGCCCTTGCCCAGCGGGGTGATGAACTTCCGTACGAAGGTCGAGCCCTTGACGGCCGCCGCCACCCCGGTCGCGATCGTCCCCGCGCCCTTGCCCAGTTTGGCCAGCGCGGGCGCGAACTTGGCGAACTTCGCGATCGTCGCGCCGACCTTCCCGGCGGCGCCCAGCAGCACTCCGCCCGGCACCAGGGTGACCAGCCCGATGATGATGTCGCCCGCGTCGAACTTGCCCTGTGTGGCCATCCTGATGATCGACACGCCGAGCAGCAGCGCGCCCAGGGCGATGCCCACCACCGGCAGGAACACCGCGACGATGCCCACCACGATGCCCGCGATGATCTCGATGACCGGGTTGTCGGCGAGGAAGTCGCCGAACTTCTGGATCCCGCTGCGCTCCTCGATCGCCTTGTCCGCCGCGTCCTCCAGGACGACCGAGGCGGTCCGGGAGCCGTTCTCGCGCAGCTGCCGCGCGTCCCGGCCGAGCGCGACGGCGGCCGTCAGCCGCTCCTTGGCCGCGTCCACCCGGCCCTGCTGGTCGGTGAGCGCCTGCACCTGGTCCGGGGTGGCGTCCGCGGCGGGCCGCGGCACCTCGGAGTTCGCGGTCGTGGCGACCTCCTGCGCCTGGTCGATCGCCCGGTCCAGGCGTTCCTGCGCCTCGGTGAGGGTGCCCGCGTAGAGGTCGTAGGCCCGTGCGGCGTCCCGGAAGGAGTCCCGGGTCCGCTCCAGCTTCCCCGGCAGATCCTTGTCGATCAGCTCGCGCAGCGCCTCCATCGCCTTGCCCTGGCCGTTGCGGATCGCACCCTCGCCCTTCAGCAGGTCGAAGGCCTCTCCGGCGCCGTCGCCGATCTCCAGATATGTCCTGGCCAGCGTCCTGATCGCGTCCGGATCACCCGGTGTGGGGTCGCTCGCGAACCCCAGGACCTCCCAGCCCGTGCTGTGTCGTCGTGCCATCTCCAGTGCCTCCCCGGCGTCTCGTTCGCTGGCGACCCGAGCACGGGGGATCGGCCGGAACGGTTCAGTGGCGGCCCTCCGGAAAAGTCGTTGAACCGTTCCCGGAGCCGGCACGTGTGACAGCCGGCGCGCTCGGAAGCAGGCGCCGACGACCCCGTACGGAGGAGGACGAGGACGATGCGAGACGCCCCGACGGCGACTGTGGCGCCGATGCCCCGCAGTGCCGAACCGCCCTGCCGGGCGGCCCGGTTGATGGCCGTGTGCGCGCTCGCGCTGGCCGTCTGGACGGCCCTTCCGGCACCGGCCCACGCCGCCGCCCCGGCCGCACCGGCCGCGGCGGGCGGACGTCCGGCCGCCGCCGTCCTGGCGGCGCAGCTCGCCAAGTTCTACGTCGTCAGGACCCCGCAGGAGAACGGCGGTACGCAGGAGACCCTGTTCGACATCGCGACCCGCACGCTCGGCGACGGCAACCGCTTCGAGGAGATCCTCGTCCTCAACAGCGGCCGGCTGCTGCCCGACGGGTCGGTCTTCGTCAGCCCCGACCAACTGGTCCCCGGCTTCGCGCTGGCGCTTCCCGAGGACGCCAGTGGGCAGGGCGTGCAGGTGGGCGAGGTGCCGGAGACTCAGGCGGGCGCGGGGACGGGAGCGGGGTCGGGAGCGGGGTCGGGAGCGGGGGGTTCCGCCGCACCGGCCGCGTCGTCCGCGCCCAGTGCTTCGAGTACGTCCGCCACGACCCCCACGACGGGCCGCGCGTCGAACCCCCTCGCCGGAATCGGCGACCGCGTCCCGCTGCCCGCGCTGATCGGCGGGGTGGCCGGCGTCGCCGCGCTGACCGTGATGATCGTCGCGCGCCGCCCGCTGGGCCGCGCCGCCCGTGCCGCCGGTTCCGGGCTCGCCCGCGGCGGCCGGGTGCTGCGCCCGCGGCTGCCGCGCGGAGTGGCCCTGGCGCTGCGCCGACGGCGTCGGGCCGGTCTGGCCCGGCGGCTGGCCGCCGACACCCGCACTCCGGTGATGGTCCGTCAGGCGCTGCGCGAGATCGTGCCGCCCGTCGAGCCCGGCACGGCCCACGAGTCCGCCGCAGGCCGCCCGTTGCGGGTGTACAGCGTGCTCGCCGAGCCCACCAAGCTGCTCGCCTCGGTCTCCGGCGCGGACACCGTCCCCGCGCCCTGGACCGCCGTCGCCCCCACCCGCTGGGAGCGCGCGGGACTGCCCTCGGTCGTCGAGGGCGACCCGGACGACGAGCGGATGCTCTCCCTGCCGCACCTCGCGCGGATCGGCGTGAGCGAGCGGGAGGCGCAGGTGATGGTCGACCTCGGCCAGATCAACGGCGCGCTCAGCGTGTGCGGCGACCTCGCCGTCGCCCAGGACACGGTGGCCGCGCTGGTGCGCGGACTGCTCGAACTGCCCCGCCAGAACACGGTGGTGGTCTCGGTGGACGTCGCGGCGAACACCCTGCCCGGCCTCAACGGACTGGTCCGGGTCCGCTCGGTGGCGGACGTGCGGGGCCGGGTCCCGGACGACGTCCTGAACACCGCGCGGGAGCTGGGCGTCGGCCTGGTGCGCGGCGCCGCCCGGACCGGTGAGGTCACCGGGTTCGTGGTACTCCTCGACCCGCCCACCGCCGACGAGGCCCGCACGCTCGCGGAGTTGGCCACGCCCGAGGGCGGCGGCTGGACCGTGCTCACCGTCGGCGACGTGCCCGGCGCGCACTGGCGCTGGTACGCCGAACCGGACGGCGGCGTCGACCTGGGCGTGCTCGGCCTGAAGGTGATCGTGCCCACGCAGGCCCTGGTGGGCGCGGGCACGGGCCGCGTCTGAACCACGCCCCGCGGTACTCCCCATCTCCTCACCACACCGAATCACGCCGAACCACACCGAGTACACCGAGTACACCGAGTACACCGAGTACAGAGAGAGGCACAGCCATGCGCAAAAACACCCTGCTCCCCGCCGTGTTCGCGACCGCCGCCGCCGTCGTGACGCTGTCCGCCTGCGGCACGGCCGGCACGTCCGCCGATACGGCGGCCCCCGCGGCGGCGGTCGCGAGCGCCCCGTACCAGAGCACGACCGACGCGGCACGGCCCTCCGAGGCCGGCCGGCTCAGTGTCTGGCAGAGCGCCGAGCTGGGCCCGGTGGTCACCGACGGGGCCGGTTTCACCCTCTACCGCTTCGACAAGGACAGCGCCTCACCTCCGAAGTCCGTCTGCGACGGCGACTGCGCGGCCGTCTGGCCGCCGATCCCGGCGGGTGACGTCGAGGCGGGCCAGGGCATCGACTCCGGTCTGCTCGGCTCGGTCACCCGGGCGGACGGCACCAAGCAACTCACCCTGGGCGGCTGGCCGTTGTACCGGTACGCCCGGGACACCGCGCCCCGCCAGACCAACGGCCAGGGCGTGGGCGGCACTTGGTTCGCCGCCGCGCCCGACGGCAAGAAGGCGACGGCCGCCTCGACCGAGGCGGCCGAGGACCTGCCCGACCTCTCCACGGTGAAGGACGCGGCCCTCGGTTCGATCGTCCGGGACGGCAAAGGCCGTACGCTCTACCGCTTCACCAAGGACACCGCCTGGCCGATGAAGTCCAACTGCGTCGGAGAGTGCCTGGAGACCTGGCGCCCCGCGACCCCCGTGGACGCGAAGAACGGCTCCCTGGACGGCATCGACCCCAAGCTGCTCAGCACCTACACCCGCCCGGACGGCGGCAGGCAACTCGCCCTGGACTGCTGGCCGCTGTACTGGTTCACCGGCGACAAGCAGCCCGGCGACACCAACGGCCAAGGGGTGAAGGGCACTTGGTTCACGGTCCGCGCGGACGGCGCACTCGTGAAGGCCGAGCGCTGAGCGGGACACGGCCCGTCCGAGGACCGCACCACCCACGTGAGTTCCTTGCCCGCAGAGGTGGTTACGACGATCCAACGGGGCTCCCCTGGCCCGGAGCCCCACGACAGCGGCTGTTCCCGGCTCGTCGACATCACCGGCGAGGCCGGCATCGGCAAGAGCCGCCTACTCGGCGAGGTCTGCGCACGGGCACACCGACGCGGCATATCGTGAGGGCCACGCCCTCCTCGTCGGAGGCCGTGAACGTGGTGCCGCCGAGCGCGTCCATCGGCCGGACGTTCTGCTGCGCGGCGAGGGCGGTCCCCGGAAGAACGAACGCCGAGAGGACACGTACTCCGCGGCCGTCTCCTCACCAAAGGCGTGGACATCGTCCTCGGTGGCCGCGGCGACCAACCGGCTCATGTCCGGCTCCAGTTCGGTGCGGGCGGTTCTCCTCGCCGGAGAACCGCCCGCACCCTCACGAAGCCGACCGCCGCCTCAGAAGATGCGGTACGGCCCCCAGCCGGTCCCGGCCTGGTAGCGGGTGCCGAGGGTCTGCATGCCGGACTTCCCGGTGCCGGGGTACACCCACAGCGTGCCGTCGGACGCCTGCCGGGACAGCACGTCGGTGAGTCCGTCGCCGTTGAAGTCCCCGGGGCGGATGGCGCTCTGGGTCTGCCAGCTCGTGCCGACCTGGTAGCGGGTGCCGAAGGCGCCGGTCACCTGGCCGGTGCCGGGGTACACCCACAGCGTGCCGTCCGACGCCTGGCGGGACAGGACGTCGGGGCGTCCGTCGTTGTTGAGGTCCCCGACGGAGACGACGTCCTGGCTCTTCCAGCCGGTGCCGACCTGGTAGCGGGTGCCGAGGGCCTCCATGCCGGGCTTGCCGGTGCCGGGGTACACCCACAGCGTGCCGTCGGACGCCTGGCGGGTCAGCACGTCGGTGAGCCCGTCGGTGTTGAAGTCCGCGGCGCGGGTGACGTCCTGGGTCTGCCAGCTCCTGCCGACCTGGTAGCGGGTGCCGAAGGTCTCCATCCCGGTCTTCCCGGTGCCGGGGTACACCCACAGCGTGCCGTCGGACGCCTGTCGGGACAGGAGGTCGCCGATGCCGTCGTTGTTGAGGTCTCCGACGGTGACGGCGTCCTGGCTCTGCCAGCTGGTGCCGGCCTGGAAGCGGGTGCCGAAGGTGGCGCCGGTCGCGTTCCCGGTGCCGGGGTAGACCCACAGGATGCCGTCGTCCTTGACGGCCGCGAGGTCGGCCTTGCCGTCGCCGGTGAAGTCGTCCGGGTCCCGGGTCAGGGCGTGGTCGACCCAGGCGCCGATGTCGTCCACCCGGGTGTCGACCGCGCCGGTGCGGGTTTCGGCGGGGTCGATCCCGAGGCATCCGCCTTGCCAGGAGCGGGAGTTGACGGCGACGAGTTCCGTGGTGCCGTTGACCGCGCGCAGGGCGGGACCGCCGGCGTCGCCCTTGCAGACGGTCGCGGTGGCGGAGCCGTCGAGGTCGACGGTCGTGTCGGTGGTGGCGGCGACGGTGAACGGGGCGCTGTGGAGCTTGTCGGGCACCCATTCGGTCTTGGTGCGTCCGAATCCGGCCTTCACCAGCTGCTCGCCCGCGGCGGCGGGCGAGGTCGCCAGCCGGACGGGGGTGATGGCCGGATCGGTGATCCTGGCGGCGAGTTTGACGAGCACCAGGTCCCGGTCGGCGTGCGGGACGAGCCGGATGGCCGGCAGGACGCTGCCACCGGTCTGGGTCAGGTCGGTGCGGCCGACGGTGACGGTGGTGGCGACGGCGGGCTTGCCCGCCGGGGGCTTGCCGTCCGCGGCGAAGCAGGTGGCCGCGGTCAGGACCCACTGCCGGTCGACGAGGGTGCCGGTGCAGGCGCTCTGTTCACCGACGTTGATCTTCGCCACGTAGGTCAACTGCGCCGGCGCGTCGGCTCCGTTGAGCGCGGTCGCCGGGGCGGAGCCCAGCGCGGCGGGGGCCGCGACCAGGGCGGCGGCCCACACGGCGAGACGGGGGCGTCTGGAGAGGTGCATGAACGTGGATTCCTAGTCACGAAGGCCGCGCGTCCCGTGGGCACCGGACCGCGCAGCGGTGAGCAAGTCGGGTGGGCCTGGCGCTACTTGGCGGTCCTGATCTCGACGAGCAGGTGGTCGCGGCCCTCCGGGTCGGCGGCCTCACCCACCGGTGTCCAGGAGTTCTTGGCGACGTCGAACGACTTCTCCTCGGCGCCTACGGTCATGTCGACCGCGGTCGTGTAGTCGTTGCCCTTGATCGCGTAGACCGCGGGGAGTTCCAGGGTCAGCCAGCCGGAGTTGCCCACCACCTTGAAGCAGATCCGGTCCGTCCTGTCGCGGGCCAGGATCTCCAGCAGGCCGGTCCCGCTCGTGCAGTCGGCCAGCGTGATGTGCCCGTCGCCGCGCTTGAGGACGAGGTTCCGCTCGGCCCGGATCTTGTCCGCCAGCGGGTAGCCGAAGTCCTCCACCGCGTACCCGGGAGCGTCCCCGGCGACCAGTGCGGTGGGGCCCGCCTGCTCCGACGCCCCGCCGGGGGCGCCCGCGGCCACCGCGGTCCAGGCCAGGGCGCCGACCGCGGCCGCGCCCAGTACACGCCACGCGAATCTCGCGTATTCCTTCATTGCATCCCCCAGTTGGTCGCTCGAATTCGGGCACGCAGAAATGCGATAGAGAAATCAGCCCCGTCGCTTTGCCATCCGAACACAAAGGTGATGCACAGGTCGAGCACATAAAGCCTCACAGAAAGCGACATTCCGCATGGAAGATGCGTGATCTGCATCACAGGCGACAAGGGTTGTACGGATAATTGTGGAGGAAGTGTAAATGCTCGCAACTGGTTTCTTTTTTCAGATCAGTTGATATGGTCCGGCACTACATTCCATTCCGCAGGCAATCTCAGGGGGAAAACTCTTATGCAGACAATCTTCTGGAGTCGGCGCCGTATGCTCGGCGCTCTCGCCGCGGCCACCGCCGTTGCCGCCACACCCTCCGTGCTCCTCCCCCAGGTCGCGACCGCCGCGGAGGGGACCGCGCCCGACCCGGTCCCGCTGCCGGACACCGAGCGGGCGAAAGTGGTCAAGGCCTGGATGTCGGGCGGAAAAGGCGTCAAGGCCGCGGCCACCGTGGCGCTTTCCGGCTCCGACAGCGAAATCCGGACTTTCTTGACCGAGACGCTCCCGGCCCAGACCGTGCAGGACAACCGCGTCGCCATCGTCAGCAGCCTGGACCGCGCGGGAAAGGGCCTGCGCCGGGCGGCGGTCGCCGCCCTCGACAGCGGTGACGCCGCCATCGCCGCATTCCTCAAGGACGGATTCAAACCGGCCATTCTGGAGGACCTCCAGGTGGCCACCTCCGTCGTGTCGGCCACCGGCGAGCGGGCGGTCCAGCGGGACGCCACCGCCGCCCTGAACGCCGGCACCCAGCCGGGCCTGATCACCTTCCTCACCGACACCCAGTACGACGCGCGCCTGGAGGACGCCCGGGTCCAGGTCTCCGCCATGCTGACGCAGGCAGGGCCCGAGGTGCAGAAGTACGCCGACCGCGCCCTCAGCGGCACCGCGGCCGACGTGGAGTGGTTCATCGAGACCGGGCAGCACATCGCCCGTGCCCGGGACCAGGAGTCGGCGAAGATCGAGGAGCTCGTCGCCGTCGTCGTACGGGAGGGCAAGCGCGCCGAGCGCGAGACGAACCTGGCCGTCGAGGCCTCCGCACGTGCCCAGACCGCGGCGGACAAGGCGAAGGAGGCTGCAGAGAAGGCCGCGGCCGAGGCGTCCGCCGCCAAGGACGACGTACAGAAGTCCGGGGCGGCGGCCCGCAAGGCGGCCTCCGCCGCGAAGGGCGCGGCCGACGCCGCCCGCAACGCGATCAACGCCTCGAACGCCGCCGTGTCGGCGTCCCGCCGCGCCTCCTGGGCCGCCACCGGCGCCGCCCAGGCCGCCGCGAACGCCGGCAGCGCCGCGTCCCGTGCCTACAACGCCGCGATCGGCGCCTCCAAGGACGCCGGCAAGGCCGAGGCCGCCAAGAACGCGGCCGTCACCGCGCGCAACGCCGCCGCCAAGGCCCGTACGGCGGCCAAGGCCGCTGATCAGGCCGCCATCGCCGGGACCAAGGCCGCCAGTGCCGGTTCCGCCGCGGCCTCCGCCGCGCGCAACGCGGCAGCCGCCGCGAACGCCGCCGCCCAGGCCGGTGCCGCCGCCGGCGCCGCGCAGTCGGAGGCCGCCGAGGCCAAGCGCCAGGCCGCGATCGCGTCCAGCGCCGCGAACCGGGCCACCAACGCCGCCTCCAGCGCCCAGGCCCTCGCCACCACCGCGGCCGCGGCCGCCCGCACCGCCCGGGACGCCGCCAACTCCGCGGCGGACCACGCCGACAAGGCCGCGGCCGCCGCCGAGGAGGCCGTGAAGTACGCGGGCCAGGCCGTCGACTACGCCAACAGGTCCACCGCTCACGCGGCGGAGGCCGTGAAGGCCGCCAACACGGCCACCAAGGCCGTCTCGGACGCCATCCTGGTGGAACAGAACGCGCGCAAGGCCGAGGCGGAGACCATCGAGCAGGACAAGCTGCAGGCCATCGAGGAGGTCAGACAGCTCGCCGAGATCGAGACGAAGGAGCTGACGACCTATCAGAACAAGGTCGCCCAGGCCCAGCAGACCGATCAGGCGACCAAGGACCTGATCGCCGCGGCCGAACAGGCGCTGAACGAGGGCGACATGACCGCCGCGGCGGTCCGGGGGCGCAAGGCCGCCATCGCCCTGCTCGACTCGCGGGGTGCCTGGACCCGGCAGGCGGCCCAGTACGCCCTCTCCGGCACGGACGACGACGTGTACGCCTGGATCGACCTCGACCGGGTCCTGGCCCAGGGGCAGGACGACCGGGAGACCACGCTCCATGTGGCAACGGTCGCCGGCCCCAAGATCGCCGAAGCGGCCAAGGCCGCCCTGCAGAGCTCCGACTCCAAGGCGGTCGGCGACTTCCTCACCAGCGGCATGAAGAAGGCCTCCGACGAGGACAACCGGGTGGCGATCAGCCGCATCCTGGCCTCGAACCCCGGCAAGTCCGTCACCGCCGCGGCGAACAAGGCGCTCACCATCAACACCACCGAGTCGCTGCAGTACTTCTTCGACGTCGACTACCCCAGGGCGATAGCGGAGGACGACGCGGTCCTCACCGCCTCGCTGATGACCACCGGGGGCGCCTTCACCCGGGCGTACGCCGAGGTGGCCATGGAGGGGCCGGTCTGGATGCGCCGTAACTTCGTCTCCCTGGTGCAGTACCGGACGGCCCAGCTCGACCACGACACGGCCACCCATGTCGCCGCGGTCCGCGGTGCCATCGCGGCCGCGGCGAAGATCGCCCAGAAGGCGCAGGAGAACGCCGCTCTGGCGTCCAAGGCCGGCGCCGACGCCCGTAACGCCGCCGCCGAGGCCAAGGAGTGGGCGGCCAAGGCGCTCGACTCGGCGGCCAAGGCGGAGGACTACGCGGACGAGGCCCGGCAGAACGCGGACGCGGCCGACAAGTCCGCGGCCGACGCCAAGGCGTCCGCGAGCAGGGCGAGCGCGGCGGCGTCGACCGCCCGGGGTGCCGCCCGGTCCGCGAACTACTCGGCGAACAAGGCGATGGACTCCGCCCGCGCCGCCCTCAAGTCCTCGTACAGCGCCCAGGCTTCGGCCTCCGCCGCCCGCGCCTCCGCGATCGCGGCGGGCAAGGACGCGGCGACGGCGGCGCGGGCGGCCAGCGAGGCCCGGCAGATCGTCGCGGAGAAGCGCGCGGCCGAGGCCAAGGCGGCCGCGGAGGCTGCTGCCGAGAAGGCCCGCCGGGAGCGGGAGGCCAAGATCGACCCGGCCGACAAGGACGTCAACGACCAGATCAACCCCAACGGCACCGGCGGGGACGCCGACGAGTGGTGGAACGACGCGGGCTTCTACGCCGACGCGTTCAACGCGATCAGCGTCGGTGCCGGGTTCCTGGCCGCGGGCTGTGCCCTCGCCGCCTTCGTGTTCCCCCCGGCGGCCGCGGCGGCCGGGTTCTTCTCCGCGGTCTCGATGGGCGCCGGTGCCCTGGGCACCCTCTTCACCGGCATCGAACACGGCTTCTCCAGCGGCGAGTTCTTCGAGTCCGCGATCGGCACCGGTCTGAGCCTGGTCACCTTCGGCCAGTCCAAGTGGCTCGGCGCCGCGGACAAGGCGGCCGGCGGCAAGCTCATCAAGCCCGTCGTCGGCAAGATCGCCGACGTCGGCGAGGACGTCGTGTCGGGGGCCGCGAAGGCCCTGTCGTCCATCTTCTGAGCCGGGCCGCTCCCCCTCTTCCTTCCCTCATCCACTCCAGAGAGAAGTCATGACCTCATCACGTATCAGATGGGTGCTGCTCGCTCCGCTGCTCACCATGGCCCTCACGGCGACCGGCACCGCCGGCGCCGCCGAGGGCGGGGCCGCGCCGTCCCGTACGCCGCTCACCGGGGCGGCGGAGAAAACCGCGGTGCCCCTGGAGAGCGCCGCCTTCACCGCCGAGGACTCCTGCTCCCGGCTCCCCGCCGCGGCCCGCGCGACCGTGCCCGACGCGGTCACCGCGTGTGTGAGCGTGGCCGAGGGCACGGGCGCGGCGCCCCGTGCGAAGACCGCCGCGTCCACCCCGACGGCCGCCGGCCTCGCCGCGGACGACCCGGGCGGTGACGGCCTCGGGACGGAGTTCGAACCGGACGCCGACGACCCGGAGCCGCCCCCGCCCTCGTGTGTGCTGACCAGTCCGGGAAACTGGAGCTGGAGCCGCACCGGCGGCCTGTGCCTGAACGGCGCCGAAGTCACGTACACCCTCTACGACTCGAACGCCAAGCCCATCGGCACCGGCCTCATCCAGGTCAACTCCACGCTCGCCACCTCGTACAAGTCCCTCGACCTCAACGAGACGATCACCGCCAAGCTGGTCCGGGTCAGCGGCGATGTGAAGAGTCTCGTGGTGAAGATGCAGGTGGGCTGCGAGGCCGGCTGTTCGACGGTGACGAAGCAGCCGTGGTACGGCAACGCCGAGCTGACCGAGGGCATGGAGAAGACCGGGAAGACCAAGTACAGCGGCGACAACTTCGCGGCGGACACCACCCGTTCGTCCTTCCGCACCAACTACAGGATGTACGTGACGATGCCGGGCGCGACCCCGGTCGACCCCAGCGCCTCCTGGTCCAGCCCCTCGGCCGGCAAGATCCGCTGCGACAAGGAGCAGCCCCGGCTGCGCGGCTGCGTCATACCCACCGACGACCTCCCGGTGCTGAGCTATTCGCAGTCGCACGAGAAGTACGGCCTGGTCGTGCCGATCTACCAGGAGATCATGCGGCGCCGGGGCACCGACGTCCTGCACGCGGTCAACCAGGCCACGGCGAACAGCAACCGCACCGCGACCTGCACCCCCTTCACCAACCTGTACCCGGGGGTGACGGGCAAGGACAGCTGCGACGAGTTCCCGCCCGCCAGCACCAAGGAGGGCGGCCAGGACGGCACCCTGTGCGCCGAGTTGACCCCGCAGGTGGTGAACGGCGTGTGGTCCGCCCCGGCGACGTTCGACGACCGTCCGGCCACGGGCAACGAGACCTGTCTACGGCTGCACATCAGCCAGCGCGCCAACAGCTCGGCGGGCGGAGTCCTCGGTTCGCTTCGCAAGTACGAGCGACTCGTGGAGGGTGACCCGTTCCGCATCGAGTTCACGGCGTAGGAACCCGGCATGATGAACCGGGCTCCCCGCGGAGCTCGTTGGCCGCGGGGAGCCCGCAGGCTCGACCCCGGTAGGCACTGCCGGGCCGGAAAGACGGAGGCAGACCATGGCTGCAGGCACGGACGCACACACGCTCACCTGGGCGACGGCCTGGATGTGCGTCACGTTCACCCGGGGGCTGGGCCCCGAGGAGGTGTTCGCCCGCTACGGGGCCGATCCGGGGCAGGCGCGTCCGCTCGACGCGGACGAGGCCTCGGACCTTCTCCCGGGCGGCTCCGGTGACGGGGAGGTCTCGCTGCTGCGGTCCGGGAGGCTCGGCGACTGGGCCTTCTGCGTCGAGGAGGACGGTGCCGTCGGATCCTGGAACGAGGTGCTGACGGCACTGTCCCGCGGCACCGAGACGTACAGCGTGCTGACCACCGACGGGCTCGACGTGTTCCAGTACTGGCGCGACGGCGAGTGCGTCGAGAACTTCGAGCCGGGCATGGAGCACACGCGGCCCGAGCGGCCCGACTCCTGGTGGGACCGGGTGGAGTCGGCGCTCGCCGAGCACGAGGGCGAGGACACCGGCATGGCCCCGGTGGTGGCCCTCCTCCTCGACCACCTCGGCATCCCCCTGGACGACACCACCCTCGCCGCCCCCTGGCCCACCCTGACCCTCACCGAGACCGACACCCCGTCGCCCCCACGCGGCGACACGTACGCGGGCGAGGGCCCGGTACCACCCCAGCACCCGCTCGGCGGCTGAGGCCGTCGTCGGCCGGGTGTGAAGCGTTGGAGTGGCCCGCGCGGGCTCACGCCATGACGGCCTTTGAAGGCACGAGTGAAGGGCGAGGCCTCCTCGAAACCGACCGCCCAGGCGATGTCCGTGACACTCCGGCCCGTCCACCCCGGGCCGGCGACCAGCCGGACAGGGCCGTGGCGTTCGAACGGGTCGGCGCAGGCGATGCGGCGGGGCGGGGCGCCGTCGTAGACGGTGAGGAAGTGGCGTGTCATACCGGTGCTACCTCACTTCGCACCTTCAGCGGTCCCATCCCCCCTGATCTGATCTTGATCTGGCGCGGAGGGAAATCTCAGCGATTCTCTTATGCCACGTTGATTTGACGTGGCGGCGACGCGTGTCTAATGAAACCAGTCGCCAGGGAGTTCTCCGGAATTCCCCACCGAAAGGAATCGCCCATGGTACTCGCACGCCGAATGCACAAAAACGCCAAGAGATTCTCCGCAGCCGCGGGAACGGTCACCGCTCTCGCGGTCGGCGGCACCCTGCTGCTGACGCCGTCCGCGTCCGCCGCCGACCAGCCCACCATCCGGCAACTCGTGGAAGCCTGCAACACCACGAGCAGTTTCTGCAGATTCCATCCGCAGAAACTGGAGTCGTACATCGGACCGAACCACCAGGTCGGCGCCACCGTGTACAACTGCGGAACAGGCGACGGCGAGTTCGGCGTCGGCGGCCAGGACACCACCGGCTCCAGCGATTCCGTCGGCGTCGCGATCACCACGTCCGCCGGTTTCGAGGGCGTCTTCGAAGTGGCATTCGAGACCAGCTACAACCACACCTGGGAACGCAGCCACACCGACACCGTCGAATACAAGAAGCACCTCGAGCCGGGACAGAAGGGCTGGATAGAGCGCGGGACCGCCAAACAGAAGGTCACCGGCTGGTACGAGATCCAGTTCAAGAAGCGCTACTACGGCCATTTCGACTGGTACGTCTACAACTACACGGAGTCCGGTTTCGACACCTCCCACCCGAGCGCCGGCTACACCAACCTCAAGAGCGCCCCCATGACGGCGACCGAACGACAGCAGCACTGCAACCGCTGACCCGCCACCCCCCACACAGAAACCGGAACCAGTCATGAAGCTCAGAAGGAACATCACCGTGGCGGTACTGGCCGGGGCCGCCGCCCTGGCAGGTCTGGCGATGCCGGCGACGGCCTCGGCCGCCGACAAGTACGGCCAGGTGCAGGTGTGCAGTCAGTCGAACGAACAGGTCAGGTTCTACCTGGTCGGCGAGAACCAGCACGGCGACTGGGTCGGCTCGCAGTTCTGGGACGTCGCCCCGCACAAGTGCACCGTGGCCAAGGACTACTGGTGGACCCTCGGACGGTCGGTCGAGTTCCACCACCAGAAGCCCAGCACCGGCTGGCGCTGGGAGCCGCGCGTGCTCCCCGCCAACGGCAACAAGAACGGCAGCACCATCAGGCTCGACATCGGGTAGTGGAGCCCCGGCCCGCCCCTCAGGTCCGCAGGATGCGCACGCACCCTGCGGACCTCTCCTTCCGTCAGGCCCCGGCCGCGTGCAGCCGTCCGACGTCCGTGGCCCTGCCGGAGTACACCAGGTATCCGGCGCCGCGCACGGTGCGGATCAGCGTCCGGTCGGCGTCGTCCAGCTTGCGCCGCAGGGTGTAGACGTACGTCTCCACGACTCCGGACTCGCCCTGGAAACCGTAGTTCCACACGACGTCGAGGATCTCCGCCTTGGAGACCACCTTGCCGGCGTTGCGCACCAGGAGCCGCAGCAGCGCGAACTCGGTGGCCGACAGGGGCACGGCCCGCCCCTGAAGCCACACCTCCCGGGTGTCCTCGTCCAGTTCCACACCGGCCGCGCGCAGCCGGCGGTCGGGCCGGGGGGCGTCGTACGCTCCCCTTCTCCGGCACCTGCGGACCAGCGCCCGCAGCCGCGCGTTCAGCTCGGTGAGGTCGAACGGGACGGTGAGGTAGTCGTCCCCGCCCATGGCCAGCGCGTGGCACTTGTCCTCGACGGCGGTCCGGTCGCTGAGGAAGAGCACCGGGGTGTCGATCCCCTCCCGCCGCAACCGGTGACAGACCTCGACGCCGCCCAGGTCGGGCAGCGCCGTGTCGAGCAGTACGGCGTCGGGTTCCCGGTGGCGCGTCTGGTGGATCATCTCGGCCCCGGTGGCGACGAAATGCGCGTCGAAGCCGATGAAGCGCAGGGCCATGACGAGCGTCTCGGCCGTGCTGGTCACTTCCCGGCCCACCAGGACGCAGGGGTGATCGGGTACACGCGGTTCTTTCATCACGCTCGCGCACTTTCGGTCGTCGGTACACGTTCGAGCGGTGGGGGGTGAGGGTGGGGACCCGTGTGTCGAGCGCTCCATGGAATCGATTCCATAAACGGAACAAGTTATTCCGAACGCCCGGTCCAAGCTGAGCATGCGGGCTACGCCCAGGTCAAGGGCGTACGTGAGAGTTCAAGCACATGCATACGCGGGCCCGAACCCGAGGCCCGCGACGATCGCCGCGGTCAGCACCGCCAGGACGGCGGGCAGCCCGGCGCCGGCTGAACGACCGCGTAGTCGACCAGAGGGCCGCTCGCGGACGCACCCCACGCCAGTGCGCCCAACGCCGCACCCGTCAGCGAACCGGCGGCCTGCGTGACGACGTACGGCAGGACGCACCGTCCGGGGAAGGGTTCATGTGCGCACCGGAGCGCCACCCCCACGGACCGCGGATCAGCAGGAACGCGAGCACCCCCACCAGCGCGAACCCGTACAACGCGTACCAGTTGCTCGCCTGTGGCGGGGTGGCCGGTGTCAGAACATCGTGTTGTCGTTGGCGCTCTTCTCGGGCACTTCCTGGATGACGTCCCAGTGCTCGACGATCTTGCCGTCGGCGAGGCGCCAGAAGTCGGCGACGGCCATGCCCCGGTCGCCGGGCTTGAGGTGCAGGTTGCTGTGGGTGACCACGAGGTCCCCTTCGGCGACGGCCCGCTTGATGTCCAGGCGCAGGTCGGGGAACTGTCCGCGCAGCCAGTGGACGTAGCCGACGAAGGCCTGCGGGCTGTCCTGCGCCTCCGGGTTGTGCTGGGTGTAGGTCTCGCCGAGGTACGCGGCGGCGGCCTCTTCCGGCTGGTAGTCGTTGAACGCCTGCTCGTAGAACGCGATCACGAGCGCCTTGTTGTCGGCAGCCGACACGGGCCTCTCCTGTCTTCCGGTCTGGGTGACACGTCCGCGATCGCGGTGACCTGGGGCGGACGACCATGCCTGAGGCGACAGTATCTGAGGTTTCAGACAATCGCCCGTCGAGAGGAGAGGTATTGCGTGGTTTTGGCATTGCCCCCGGAGGAAGGGCGCAGGAACACGGCACTGGTGAGCGCGCCGAGGACGACGAGGGCGGCGTTGACCGCGATGGCCGTCTTCAGTCCGCCGAGGACGGCCGCCGTTCCCGTGCCGGTCATCGCGCCGGTGGCGATGGCGCTCATCATCGGCGTGCCCATGGTGATGCCGATCTGCTGGGTCATGGTCGCGAGCCCGGTGGCCAGGCCCTGTTCGTGGTCGGCGAGACCGGAGGTGGCGGTGACCATGAAGCCGACGATGGCGAGCATGTTGCCCACCCCGCCGGCGAAGGTGGCGACGAGCAGCAGCCACAGCGAGGAATGGGCGGTGCCGAGGCCGAGCAGGGCGGCCGTGAACACGGTCTGGAGGATGCCACCGGTGACCAGCGTCCGCTTGCTGCCGATCCTCCCGATGACCTTCGGGGCGACCGATCCGCCGACGACCGTCCCGATGCCCAGCACCCCGAAGGACAGACCGGCGGCCAGCGGGGAGAAGCCGAGCACCTCCTGGAGGTAGAGGGTCAGCAGGAAGACCAGGGACGTCTCGGTGAGGAAGGCGATCAGACCGGCGACGTTGCCCCAGGCCACCGACCGCCTGCCGAGCACGCCGAGCGGCACCAGCGGGGCGCTCACCTTGCGCTCGACGGCCCAGAAGACGATCAGCGACAGCACGCCGGCCGCCAGCGGCAGCAGGGCGCTCGCGGAGCCCCAGCCGTGCTCGCCGGCCTGGGTGAGGCCGAGGACGACGGCCAGCAGACCGAGGGTGACGCTGACTGCGCCTGGCACGTCCAGCTTCGGGCGCTCGTCGGGCCGGGACTCCTTGATGACCGTCGGGGCGACGATCAGGACGGCGAGGGCGACGGGCACGTTGACGAAGAACGCCCAGCGCCAGGAGAGCAGGTCGGTCAGCACACCGCCGAGGACCGCGCCGGTGGTGAACCCGGCGGACATCAGGGCCCCGTTGAGGCCGAGGGCCTTCTCCCGCAGCGGGCCCTCGGGGAAGGAGGTCGTCATGAGCGAGAGGCCGGCCGGGGTCACCGCGGCGGTCGCGAGTCCCTGGAAGACCCGGGCCGTGATCAGCACCTCCGGGTTCTGTGCGAGACCGCCCACCAGCGAGGACGCGCCCAGCACCACCAGGCCGCCGAGGAAGAGCCGACGGCGCCCGAACAGGTCCGCGATCCGGCCGAACAGCAGGGTGAAGCCCGCCGCGCACAGGGCGAACGCGGTGCCGATCCACTGAAGACGCGCCAGCGAGAATCCCAGGCCCTCGCCGATCACCGGCAGCGCCACGTTCAGGATGGAGAAGTCCACGGCCAGCGTGAACTGGGCCGCGAGCAGCAGTACCAGCACCAGTCGCAGACGCGGGGTGAGGACGGCGGGGGCCGTTCCCGCGGCCGTACGGGCCGTGTCCGAATCGGTGACGGACATGAGGGCGAGTCCCTTTCGTCGAGGTTCGTTCGAGCTTCGGCGGCGCGTCTGTCGTGCACACCGCCGGGAAGCAGACTCGTCTCGGCCCGGCACCCCAGCCAGCACCCTGTCTCGCACAGTCAGCGCGAGGGTGGTCATCACATGACCACCCTTGTAGCTCACGCCCGGCACGGCGGATGGGCATCATGAAGGGGAGCGAACGGGAGGCATCGATGGGCGCTCCGTCCGAGCTGGGGGACTTCCTGAGGTCCCGCCGTGCCGCACTGCGCCCGGAGGACGTCGGCATCACCCCGCATCCGACCCGCCGCCGGGTCAGCGGGCTGCGCCGCGAGGAGCTGGCCATGCTCGCCGGGGTCAGCATCACCCACTACACCCGTCTCGAACAGGGCCGCGCCCTCAGCGCCTCCGACTCCGTACTGGACGCGATCGCGCGCACCCTGCGGCTGACCGACGACGAGACCGCGCACCTGAAGAACCTGTCCCGCCCCACCACCGCCCGCCCCGCCGCGCCCAGGGCGGAGCAGGCCGGCCCCTCGGCACGGCAGCTGCTGGCGGCCATGTCGGAGGTCCCGGCGCTGATCCTGGACCGCCGCAACGACGTACTGGCCTGGAACCGGCTGGGGCACGCACTGCTCGCCGCGCACCTGCCCGCGGACAGTCCCGGGACGCCGGCCACCCGGCCGAATGTGACGCGGATGCTGTTCCTGGACGACCGCTATCGCGCCCTGTACACCGACTGGCACGACGAGGCACAGCTCGCGGTCGCCTCACTGCGGCTGATCGCCGGCCGGCACCCCGACGACCGCCGACTGACCGAACTCGTCGGCCAACTCACCATGCAGTGCGACGAGTTCGCCACCCGCTGGGCCCGGCATCCGGTGCGCACCTGCACCTCGGGCGTGAAGCGGCTGCGCCACCCGCTGGTCGGCCCGATGGCCCTGAGCTTCGAGAACCTCGTCATCCCCGGCACGTCCGGCCACCGCCTGATCGCCTACACAGCCGAACCGGGCTCACCGTCCGAGGCGGCGCTACGCCTGCTGGCCAGCACGACCGCCCACACACCGAACGGATTCAGCCCCGCACTCCAAACCCCTGAATCCACACCCCTGATAAGACGTTTCCGCGGGTCATAGGCGTGCATGGTGGGGCAGGTGGGACTCGAACCCACGGCCGACGGATGATGACTCCTTCGAGGATCTTGGCGACCCTTGTCAGTCTTTTCCGGTCCTTGTGTCCAGCCTGCGTCCAGAACGCGTCCTGGAAGGGATCAGTCCGGCTGGGTATCGAGACGATCACCCAGCTCGGGAGCGTGTCTCCAGCCCACCAGCGGCGGGAGGGCCGGAAACCTGGCCCCGCCATATGGCGGGGCCCTCGGTGGAGGTTCCCGCCATCTGCGGGTGCCTTCGCCGAGGGCCTGCCGCGCACAGTGGTTGCGAACCGTTCCCCACCCTGATCACGAAGGAAAGAACCCATGGCCGACCAGACGACGGCAGACATCCTCGGCGCTGTGACGATCCGGCCGCCGTTCGACCCGGAGCTCGCGCCCGTCGAGGAGGCGGTACGGGGTCTGATGGGGCCGCTGTCGGACGCGACCCTGCCGGCGCACCGACGGTTCATGGCCGAGGGCGTGCCCGGTGTGGAACCGGCCGACCTGACGGCGGGCGGGAGGGTGCGGGTGGAGGAGCGTCACGTCCCGGGACCGGACGGCGCGCCGGACATCACGCTGCTGATCCTCTCCCCCGTCGAGAACCGGGGTCCCAAGGCGGGTATCTACCACATTCACGGTGGCGGGATGGTCTCCGGAGACCGCAGGTCGGGTGTGGACGTGGCCCTCCCGTACGTCGCCGAAGGCAGCGCGGTCGTGGTGTCGGTCGAATACCGGCTGGCACCGGAGCACCCCGACCCCGCTCCCGTCGAGGACTGCTACGCCGGCCTGGTGTGGACGGCGAAGAACGCGGTCGAGCTCGGCATCGACCCGGAGCGACTCCTCGTCATGGGAGGCAGCGCGGGGGGCGGCCTGGCGGCCGGGACCGCGCTGCTCGCACGCGACCGTGCCTTCCCCAAGCTCAGCCACCAGGTGCTGATCTGCCCCATGCTCGACGACCGCTTCGAGACGCACAGCAGCCGCATGCTGGAGGGCGAGGGAGGCTGGAACCGCGGCCACACCCTCTACGGCTGGACCTCTCTTCTGGGCGAGCGACGCGGCGGACCGGACGTGTCCCCGTACGCCGCCCCGGCCCGCGCGGAAGACCTCAGCGGTCTGCCCCGGACCTATATCGACACGGGCTCGGTCGAGCCGTTCCGCGACGAGATCCTCACCTACGCCCGCCGCCTGTCCGAGGCCGGCGTGAGTGTCGACCTGCACATGTGGGGCGGCGGCTTCCACGGCTTCGACCAGGTGGCCACCCACGCGGCGATCTCACAAGCCTCCAACGCGACTCGCGACGAGTTCGTACGACGGGCCCTGGAGCTCTGACCGGCCGACCTCAGCCGCCCGGGGCATCCCGTCACCGCGGGCACGCCGCGCCCCCTGTTGGCGTAGCCCAAGCAGTACTGCACTGCGGAAACCCTTCCCTCACCGTCCGAGAAACGAGACGTTCGCCATGCCCCAGACCATCGCCTTCATCGGAAGCGGCAACATCGGCCGCGCCCTCGCCCGCCTCGCCGTCGACGCCGGGCTCGACGTCGTCCTGAGCAACTCGCGTGGGCCCGAGACCCTGGCCGACGTCGTCGCCGAGCTCGGCGCCACCGCCCGCGCCGCCACCCCGGCCGAGGCCGCACGGGCCGCCGACCTCGTCGTGGTCTCCCTGCCGTTCCACGCCTACGACAAGCTCCCCGCCGATGCCCTCGCCGGCAGGACCGTCATCGACACGATGCACTACTTCCCCGACCGTGACGGCCGGATCGAGGACCTGGAGGAGCGGCGCACCACCAGCAGCGAGCTGCTCCAGCGCCATCTGCCGGGATCGCGTGTCGTCAAGGCACTGGGCACCATGGACTTCCTGCGCCTGTACAGCTCGGCCCGCCCCTCGGGCCACCCCGAGCGCAGTGCCCTGCCCCTCACCGGCGACGACGCGGAAGCCAAGACGGAGGCCGTACGATTCCTCGAC
The DNA here is from genome assembly GCF_040643855.1 of Streptomyces sp. NPDC047072. Classification (NCBI taxonomy): domain Bacteria; kingdom Bacillati; phylum Actinomycetota; class Actinomycetes; order Kitasatosporales; family Streptomycetaceae; genus Streptomyces; species Streptomyces sp. NPDC047072. The sequence continues at coordinate 28,649 of NZ_JBEYVC010000049.1, forward strand.
GCCCTCGGCTACGACGCCGTCGACATCGGCTCGCTCGCCGACAGCTGGCGCCACGAGGCCGGCACCCCCATCAGCGTCCTCCTGCCCTACATCGGTGAGCCGCCCACGGGCATGACCCAGGAGCAGGCGCAGGAGTGGTTGTTCAACGGACCGTCCGCCGTGGTCGGCGCAGCCCGCGTCGAGGAACTCACCGACCAGGCCACCCGCACCGGCCGCGTCGGCCTCTACATGGAGGACATGTTCCCGGTCGGCCGCTGAGCAGGCCTCCGCCCCGCCCCGCGACGAGTTCGTACGACGGGCCCTGGAGATCCGACCGGCCGGACTGGCCCCGGCACAGCTGCCGGAGCGATAGTGGGCCCTGGAGGCATCCCGTGCGTGATCTCATCAACAAAGTCGAAGTAGCCGACGACGCGACGGCCGGCGCGCTGCGCGTCATCGAGCACTTCGACACCCTGGTCGACGAACGGGCACCGCTCGCGGCGGTGATCCGTGCCACGGCCGCGCTCGCGGGATGCGCCGCCGGCCTGCACGACGCCGGCCGCGGCCTCACCCGCCGGTACGATCCAGACGGACGGGCGCTGCCCGACGACATGAGTCCCTCACAGGCCGAAGCCCGGGTCGCGGTGCCGGGGCGGCTCGGTTCATGGGTGTGGCTGGAGCGGACCGGCGCGGACGGGCCGCTCGACGCCCTCATCCTGGAACGTGCGGCTCGCGCCATCCAGACGCTCGCAGGAGGCCCGGCCGGGCAGGCAGCCGACGCCGCGGTGCGCATCGCCTGCGACCCCGACGCCTCGCAGGCCGACCGGCACACCGCCGCCGCCAGGCTGGGACTCACCGGGGCCGTGACCGTCATCGTCAGCGGCTCGGCGGAGTGCTCGACACAGCCCGGCGCCCGGGTCGACGGACGCGTCGTGACGCTGGTCCCCGGAACGCCTGTGCTGCCGCAGGATCTGCGGGCCGGAACGGCACTCGCCGGCGAGCCGGCGCAACTGCCGGACGCCCTGGAGCGGGCTCGCATCGCGCTCCGCCTGACCGATCACCTGGAGGGAGCCGGGCCGTCCGTGGTGGCATTCGAGGATCTCGGAGCACTCGGCGTGATCGCCGAGCGAGTCACCCCGCGGGACGCGGCGGCCGCCGCCGACGTCCGCCGCCTCGACGAGGTTCGGGCTGCCCGCCCCTGGGTGATCGACACCCTCCAAGCCGTTCTCGACCAGGTCAGCCTGCGCCAGGCCGCCTCCCGTCTCCACCTCCACCACTCGACGCTCCAAGAGCGCCTGACCTGGCTCGCGGCCCAACTCGGATACCCGCTCACGGGGCCTGGCGGCCGCCAGCGTGCCGCAGCCGCCGTCCTGCTGTGGCGGATCGCCCACAGCGAGGACGAGAACACCGACAGCGACGGGTGACGGCGAACTACAACGCAGGAGGCGACTGCAGCCTGTTCACGCTCCCACTCTCCCGCCACCTCACGCCTTGCCACTAGACGGTCATATGGGCGTAGACCAAGGGCGCGGCCACCTCGCTCTCGTCGACGGTCACCCGGGCCGCCCCGGCCCTGTCGCCCTGCTCGGGGATGTCCGCGTAGAGGCCGGCGAGGTGCCCTTCGGTTGCGATCTTCCAGCGCAGTCCGACCGAGTCGATGTCGTCCTGCTCCAGGACGACGTCACCCGCCCCCAGGTCCCCGGTGGTCTTGCCCAGAGAGGTCAGGAACTCCTTGAGGCCCGCAGGTGTGGTGCGGAATCGCAGGTAGAGGTCCTGGCCGCCCTCCGCACTGTCGTCGCCCGGCATCACCAGGTAGGAGGCGTCCCCGGCACCGGCCGGCACCGCAAGCCGGAAGGCCCTCTGAAGTGCGGCGTCGGGAATCCCCCGCTTCCCGGCCGGGGCGCCGGAGGAGGACGTGGACGACGGGGACATCCTCACCGTGGCGCCCACCACCGGCCACGCCATCAACGCGACGGCGGCGAGCAACAGCACACCGCACAGCACCAGCAACTGGCGCGCTGAAGGGCATCACGGCTTCTTCCTCATCGTGGACACGACACCTTCTGCCGTTGCGACAGCAGCGTACGTCGTGGCGTGCGGTCCTCGCAGCTGCCGCAGCCGGCAGCGGGTCGCCAGAAATTGAGGATGTGGGCAGCGGCCTGCGCCAGGCACCCGCTCCCCTGCGATCCCAGTCGATGAGGGACGGCTTGGGGCGGGTTCTCATCTTCACCGACCGACGGTGAACTGCCGGGCCACAGCGGGCGTTTGATGTCGGCGTGCGCCGACGTCTCAAAGTGCTCCGGACCCTTTGTCTGTACACCGGCCGGTACCAGGGCGGTTGCAAGTTCCGGGATCGCGTAGATCGCCCGCCACCAGCGGGAGTTGACGCAGCAACAGCACAGGCACGAGACCGCTGATCACATCGAGGTCCCGTGCCTGCTGCTCCATCCTCGTCCGGGGCGCAGCGAGCGTTGTCGGTCGTGCTCGCGCCGTGGCGTGGTCGGCGCGCCATCCATGCTCCGGGCACGATCGTGTGTGATGTCGCGGCCGCAGACACGGCCGTGGTCCGGGTTGCTCCTGGTTCCTGGTCGTGGGTGGGCGGTGGTTCCCTGTTGTCAGGTCACGGGTTCGAGTAGCGCGGCGAGGCGTTCGAAGGCTGCGACGAGGTCGATGCCGATCAGAGCGAGTTCGAGCCACGCCTGGTTGATGGCGAACTGCCGCGACGGGAACCGGCCGAACCCGGTGGTCTTGCCGGTGCGGATGCGGTCCTCGACGCGGGCGTGGCAGCGGTGCTGCACTTCAAGGAATTGGATCGAGCCGCCGTCGTGGGGTGTGTCAGCGGCGAAGACCTGATGCCGCAGTGACAGCTGCGCGCCGGGATGGGTGTTCCCGGCGGCAGATCAGCCGGGTCGCCGTCGAGCGCGGGCACCCAGTCAGCGGTGACGGTGATCGCGGTCCGGATCGGTCCGGTGATCACGACTCCGACGGAGAACCGCGTGTGCGGGCCGTGTTCGTGCAGGCTGCGGATGCGGGCGAGGAACTCGTGGCTGCTACCGGCCCAGTCGGACCGGATGAGGATCGGGCTGCCGTAGGACGGTGATGTGGTCGGCGGCGGTGTACTGCCGGTGTTACCCGGGCGCAGCACCCCGGTCAGGGCTTCACCGATGGCGTCGAGGAAACACAGCAGCGGGTGGTAGCGGACCTGCGCCCAGGCCAGTTCCCGGGCTGCGGCGCCCGCCGCCCGCAGCCGGGCCAAGGCCGCGGTGTCGATCGCATTCCAGGACCCGCCCGGTCACCGCGACGCGGCCTGTTCGTGCGTTGGCCGGCGCTGCCGGTTCAGGCCCACTGCTTGGACGAACCCGCTGGTCAAATCCGTCGTGTCAGCCAGTCGGTCAGCAGACGGTCGCCGCCTGGGAAATCGTGTTTTAACGGTCGTCTCAGGTTCGCTCAATAGGAAGTAGGTGTCAGACGAGCGAGGCAACTCCTGTGTAGGAGGTGTTGATGGTTGTCAATGTAACGCCGTCAGGGAAAGCGCCGGCGCGGCCGGCCCGCACAGCGCGCACGCGGGCGGGTCGCCAGCCCCAACACAGCCGCCGCGCGCCGATGTAACGACGAAGGGTCGAACTGAAGCATCTCGCAGACGGATGCCGTACGGATACCACACCACACAAACACCTGAAGAGAGACTGACATGAAGTCTATGGGACGTCGCGGCTTTCTAGCCGCTTCCACGGCACTTGGCGCTGGTGCCGGCTTGTCCGCGTATGCCGCCGTTTCGGCAGCAGACGGGAACAAGACACCGGACAGTACTGCGGACATCGCATTGCGAGACCGGGACCTGCCCTTCATCGGCACGGAGGAGACCTTTTCGACTCCCACGTTGTTGAAGCTGAACTCCATCAATCAGGACCACATAGCGTTCCTTGAGGAAATTGGCCTTTCGGATCTAGACCAACGCCGCATTGGCGATATGGATGCGGGTGGACTCAACGTTCAAATCCTCTCTGCTCATACACCCTCCGTGCAAAATATCCCCGGGCAAAGGGGCATCGACCTTGCCTATCGCCTTAACCGGCAACTTGTAGACGGGCCGATCGCCAAATATCCGGGCCGCTTCAAGGCTTTCGCCACGTTACCCTTGCAGAGCCCGGAGGCGGCGGCGGACGAACTGGAACGCTCGGTTCGGGAAAATGGCTTCTTGGGTGCACTGACCAACGGACACATCGCGAAGAAGTATCTCGATCATCCCGATTTCGAGCCTGTGCTGGCACGTGCCGTTGCTCTCGATGTGCCGATCTACCTGCATCCCGGCTATCCAGCCGACGAGGTCTTCAAGATCTACTACAGCACCACACGGTCTAAATACACGGAAGAGTACCAAGACTACATTTTTAGTGGGTCTGGATACGGCTGGCACCAGGAGGTGCTGACCCAATGCATTCGGATGATCACGTACGGGGTTTTCGACAGATTCCCCAAACTGAAAATCATCATCGGCCACATGGGCGAAGGCCTTCCCTTCTACTACGAGCGGATCGTCAATGACATGGGCGAGCCAACCAAAAGCTCTCTAGAGAAGCCTATCGGGCAATACTTCCAGGACAACTTCTGGGTCACAACCAGCGCATTCCCCCAGACCGAACTGCTCGATCTCCTGCTGAAGTACATAAGCGTGGATCGAGTGATGTTCGCGACCGACTACCCGTTCGCGGACATAAAGGAGCAGACCGACTGGTTCCGCGGAGTCGATTTGCCACGCGAAGACAAGGAAAAGATTGCGTTCCGAAATGCAGAGAAACTGTTCAGAATGAAAGTGCCCGTGAAGTGATACGCCGGCGTCAGTCGTAGTACGGGGTTCGCGGCTGGAGGCGACATCGAGCCCTGCGGTGCCGGTCGGATCGAGTGGTTGCAGCAGACGGCGGACAGCAGGTGCCGGTGTCGGTGTGGTTGGGTCCGGCCAGACAGGCGCCGATCGCGGCGTCCAGGGCATCGCCGTCGAGAGCGGCCAGGAGCCGGGTGCAAGTGGCATGGGACGGGGCGCGCCGGCGTCCGGGCAGGTGGCGGCGGATACCGAGGTGTTCCAGCACCGTGGTGGTGGCGCGCTGTCCCCACTCGGTGATCTCGGTGATGGTCCGGGCGCCGCAGACGACCGCGCAGGCGCAGATCAACAGCAGGCCGACCAGGGGGTACCACCCGGGTCGGGTACGCGCTGGAGGCGGACTCGCAGGCGGCCGATGCCGTGCTGCTGAGGGGGGCCACTTTCGCCAGAACGGCAGGGGCCGGGGAGGACGGAACGGCAGGCACGGGACCTCCTGCGTCAACTCCCGCTGGCAGCGGACGATCTACGAGATCCCGGAACCCGAAACTGGTCCAGCACTGCCATGAACAGCTCACCGCGTTGTCCACACGGGGAGCGATCAGGCCCATGGTCGGAGCGCGTGCTACTGGAGGGGGCCCGCGGACGCCGCACAGCGCGTCGATGACGGCCTGACCATCGGCCGGGCTGTCGTACTGACGTCGTACTGACAGGAAGCGGCACCACGGCAGGAAAGTCGCCGCGCCTGCTGGCCCCATGGCGTTGCGTTCTTCGGCGGGGAAAAAGAGGTCGGGTTCATCGCGGCACTCAGCCGGGTGGCGCCAATCCATAAATCCGAGTCCCGTCCGGACCGACAGAGGTGGGGCCGCCACAACAGCTCGTAGAGGCAAGGGACATGAGCATCCAGCGTCGCGTGAGGGGAGTGCGTGCCGGCAGTTACTTCTGTGCGAACGCCACTGCGATACGGGCACCCAGGCGGGCGTTGTTGTTGACCAGAGCGATGTTGGCGCGAAGGCTCTCCCCCTCCGTGAGATCGACGATCTTGCCCAGGAGATACGGGGTGGCCTCCTTGCCGCCGATGCCGGCCTTGTCCATCTCCGTGATGGCCTGCTGGATGATTCCCTCGATGCGGTCGGCGGGGATCTCGTCGGCCTCGGGGATGGGGTTGGCGATGTTGAGGCCACCGGTGCCGCCAAGGTCCCAGTGGGCCCGCATCACGGCCGCGATCTTCTCGGGGGAGTCGGCGCGCAGGGGTGAGGTGTGGCCGCTGATCCGGGAGTAGAAGGAGGGGAACTCGTCGGTTCGGTACGTGATGACCGGCACGCCGAGGGTTTCCAGGGTTTCCAGGGTCAGAGCGATGTCCAGGATGCTCTTCACCCCGGCGCTGATCACCGCGACGGGAGAGGTGGCGAGCTCGGTGAGGTCGGCGCTGGTGTCGAAGGTCGTCGGAGCACCGCGGTGCACGCCTCCGATGCCTCCCGTGACGAAGACGCGGATGCCGGCGAGGGCCGCGAGCCGCATGGTGCTCGCCACGGTCGTCGCTCCGTGAGCGCCGCTGGCGACGACGTGTCCGAGGTCCCGGACACTCACCTTGGCGACATCGGGGCTGGTGGCCAGCAGTTCGAGGTCGGCGGCCTCCAGACCGATCCGCGGCCGACCGTGCAACACGGCGATGGTCGCGGGGACCGCGCCGTTGTCCCTGATGATCTGCTCCACCGTGGTCGCCATCTCGACGTTCTGCGGGTAGGGCATGCCATGGCTGATGATCGTGCTCTCCAGGGCGACGACCGGACGGCCGTCGTCCAGGGCGTCCCGCACCTCTTCGGTGATCGTCAGCATGGGGTGATGGCTGGTCATGTCAGTCTCCGTAGGTCTGGTTCATGGCGTCCTCGACGAGGCGCGGGGTCAGGTCGGGTCGTACGGTCGTGGCGGCGGCCACGGTCAGGGCGGCGGCGGCGTGCCCGAAGCGGGCGGCGGCGACGGGATCGGCGCCGTCCAGGAGGGCGTGGACGAAGGCGGCGAGCATGGAGTCCCCGGCACCGGTGACATCCACGACCTCGGTCGGAGGCGCGGGCAGGAAGGTGTGGCCCTGGCCCGTGCTGCTGAGCAGGCTCCCCTCGGGGCCGAGGCGCACCCAGACGTGGCTGACTCCCCGGTCGTGCAGGGCGGCGGCGGCTGCGAGGATCTCCTCGTCGGTGGAGACAGGCAGATTCACCAGTGCGCGCAGTTCGTCCTTGTTGGGCGTCACGGCGAAGTAGGGGCGCTCGGGGACGATCCCGGGGCCCAGGAGCGCGGCTTTGGGCACGCTGACCGGGTCCATCACCACCGGAACGTCGGCCGCCTTGGCCAGGTCGGTGACGTAGCCGAGCGTGGCGGTGGCGAGGTTGCCGTCGAGCACGAGCATGGCGGCGCCGGCTACCAGCTCGCGTGTGTGGTGGAGGTCGGCAGGGGACAGCTCGTTCGTGGCTGTCATGTCGGCGATCGCCACCAGCAGGTCGCCGTCCGAGTCGAGGACGGCGGTGTAGGTGCCGGTGGGGTGGGTGCTGATGTGGACGTGGTCGGTCCGCACCCCTGCGGCCCGGGTGTCGCGCAGCAGTGACTCGCCCGCCTCGTCGCGGCCGACGGCGGCGACGAGATGGGTGGGGGTACCCAGCCGGGCGAGGTTCTCGGCGATGTTCCGCCCGACGCCGCCCGGACTGGTATGTGCACGCCCGGGGTTGCTCGTGTGTCGGGTCACCGGTGCCAGACTGCGCACTTTGTGGTCCATGTTCGCCCCGCCGACCACGACCACCGCGTTCTCGCCGCGCACGATGTAGCCGCGCCCGAGGATGACGCCCTTCTTGCCGAGATTGGAGAGATGGACGTTCACCGCGGCACGAGTGGTTCCCAGTGCGTCGGCCAGTGCCTGAGCTCCGGCCAGCGGGTCACGGCGTAGGAGCGCCAGGATCTCGCGTTCCCTTTGCGTCAACATCATATTTACCATCGTAAGGCCGCTTTACTCGAATAAGGAAGACCTGTGGCCATCGGGGCTTGCGCCCGTCCGGAGCTCACGCCTTGGCGAGATTCCCGCCGCGCAGGGCCGGGATGATCTCCTCGCCGTACACGCGCGGCGTTTCCTCCTTGTTGTCGTGCTGGAGGTAGCCGGCGAACTGGTCGACGCCGAGTTCCTCGAACTGCCTGAGTCTGGGGGTGTGGGTGTTGCCGGCCCGGCCGTGCTCGTTGTAGTCGTACGACTCGCGCCCCTTGATGTGGTCGGTGAGCGCCTGGGGGACCGCGCCGTCCGAGCCGTACTTGGCGACGATGTCGGCTACGTGGTTGCCGACCATGCCGCCGAACCAGCGGCACTGCTCACGCGCGTGCGCCAGGTCGGCCTCGGTGCCGTCGGTGATGTAGATGGGGGCTGCGACGCAGAACTTCACCGACTCGGGGTCACGTCCGGCCGCCTCGGCCGCCGCTCGGACGGTGCGGATCATCCAAGCGGCGATGTCGACGTCCCCGAGCTGGAGGATGAACCCGTCGCCGGTCTCGCCGGCGAGCTTGAGGGCGAGGTGCCCGTAGGCCGCGACCCAGATATCGAGGCGGGAGCCGCGGCTCCACGGGAACTGCAAAGTGGCGCCGTTGTACTCGACTTGTCGGCGACGCGCACGGCCGAGTCACCGCGGCCGATCCCGCAGACGGTGCGGTTGCCGTACATGTCGTTGAGGGTGGCGTAGAGGGACGCGGTGACGGCCCAGTCGCGGGTGGCGGGATTGGTCACCATCGGCCCGACGGTGATCCGCGAAGTCCGCTCCAGGATCCGCGAGTAGACGACGTACGGCTCCTGCCAGAGAATGTGCGAGTCGAAGGTCCAGAAGTGACTGAACCCGTGCTGTTCGGCCAGTTCGGCGAGCGCGACGGTACGCGCGGCCGGCGGAGGGTGTTCTCCGCTTCAGACGAGGTATTGGCTCAGGCCGCGCTTGACGTACCTGCCGTGGCCCTTGGTCCCCAGGTATCGGCCGCCGTCGACGACGACCTTGCCGCGTGAGAGCACGGTGTCGACGTGACCGTCGATCTCGAAGCCCTCCCAGGATCTTCGAGAAGTCCCCCACTCCCCTGTCCTTCTGGCCCTTCATGCAGAACGGACAGTGATCGGTGGACACCAGCTGGATGTCGTTGGTGCGCAGCGCCTGCCACATGTGGTCCTGGTGGCCCTCGCCCGCGAGCGCAGCGGGGTGGAGCACACCCACTTGGCCCCCTCGAAGCAGGGCGCGCCCAGTTGCTCCTCCAGGGAAAGATACAGGTACTGCGGGCACTCTCGCCGAACACGTTCTGGCCGCGGTCGCGCGCGGCCGCTATCTGCTCGACCGCCTGCCTGGCGCTCACGTGCACGACGTAGAGGGGTGCGCCGGTGAGATCGGCGATCATGATCGCTCCGTGGGTGGCCTCGGCCTCGGCCTGCCAGGGGCGGGTCAGCCCTTGATGTACGGGGGGGGTCCGTCCGGCATCCATGGAAGGTCAGCGCGACGGCGCGGTAGCCCTGGCGGTGGTCGTGCACGACCGGCGGGTACTCCTTGTCCGCCGAGCGGTCGCCGAGGGCTCGCTGCTGTGGGTGTTCCCCGGCGGCAAGATGGAACCTGGTGAGACCGCAGAGGACGCGGCACTGCGGGAGGCGCTGGAAGAGACCGGCGCCTTCACCGAAGCCACGCGAGTGCTGGGCAAGCGGAGATGAACTCAACAAGTTGATCCCGGCAGGGCTGTTCACGCCCGTGCAGGCGCACCTGGCCAGCTTGTTGGACGGGTGAGGGGCACCCGCCGGTCAGCACCAGGTACGGTCTCCCGACCTTACTCGCCACCCTCGGGTGAGTCGGTCGGCCTCTTGGCGAGGTGCGGATCGTCGAACACCAGCACCTCCCACCACTCCTGGAACACGAGCGGCTCCTCGGGCTCGGGAAGAGCAACGCGCCGGACCTGCTCCATCGCCTCCTCGAACGAGCTGGGGTACATCTCCTTGACCACTGCGGGATTGATCTCGAAGCGGTCGCAGCAAGCATGAAGCGAGGGGACCGGGGGGAGGGGGCCGTTCCGGCACCTCCGAAGTGGCGGTCGTCGGCACTTCGGTTGAGCTTCGACTGTACTGCGCACCAGGTGAAAACGTTCCTGCGCCAGTAAGCGGGAGTGGGGCGGGTGGGACTCGAACCCACGGCCGACGGATTATGAGTCCGCTGCTCTAACCGGCTGAGCTACCGCCCCATAGCGGCGTGTCGCGTACATGTGTGCGCGCCGTCTGCCGCAGCATAGCCGCTCATACGATCTCCTGCTTCGCAGGGGCGACTTCGCCTGCCCTGGGAGACTCCGCCGTGACCTGCACGGTTCCCCCGCACATGAAAAAGGACCCCAACGGGGTCCTCGATCATCCTGCTCTCCCGACTGGACTCGAACCAGTAACCTGCCGGTTAACAGCCGGCTGCTCTGCCAATTGAGCTACGGAAGATCGAAGCTCCCCCGACTGGACTCGAACCAGTAACCTGCCGGTTAACAGCCGGCTGCTCTGCCAATTGAGCTACGGAGGAATGCCTCGCTGCATCGAACGTACCTGCCTGGGTATTCGCCAGGGGGCGGTCGCTCGCTGCGACACATACATTAGCGCAAGCAGGGGGGTGCTCCGCCAATCGGTTCCCCCCGGCAGCGACCTACACGAGGGAAGGGTGGCCACCATGCGCTACAAGCTCACGTTCGTCGTCGGGCTCGCTGTGGGTTACGTGCTGGGCACGCGTGCCGGGCGCGAGCGCTACGAGCAGCTGAAGAAGTCGGCGCGCCAGGTCTCGCAGAACCCGGCGGTCCGCAACACCGCGGAGACGGCGGCCCAGCAGGGCCGGCAGTTCGCGGGCAAGGCGTACCACGCGGTCAGCGACAAGGTCGGTGACCGGGTCCCGGAGTCCGTGACCCAGCGGGTCCGCTCACTGCGGGACCGCAACACGAACGGGACGGCACAGGACGACTGGGGAACCAGCGGCACATAGAGCCACCGGGCACACATAGAGCCGCCCGGTGCACATAAAGCCGACGGGGCGGAAGCCCACCCGGCGGCGCCCATAGAATTTTCGCCATGGGGATAGTCGCCGGGCTGGACAGTTCGCCCGATTTCACTCGCATCGTGGTCTGCGACGCGGACACGGGTGCCGTGCTCAGGCAGGGGTATGCCCCGCACCCGATCGAGGGCGGGGCACGTCCCTCCGACGTCGACCCGCAGGCCTGGCTGCTCTCGCTCGGGGAGGCCGCCGGCGGCGGCCTCCTGGAGGGCGTCCAGGCCATCGGCGTGTCGGCCCAGCAGAACGCCCTGATCGCGCTGGACGCGCAGGGCAACACCGTCCGCCCGGCCGTGGTCGGCGCCGACAAGCGCACCCAGGTCGCGGCGGCGGATCTCATCGACGCGCTCGGCGGCCGGGAGGCCTGGGCGCAGGCGGTGGGCTGTGTCCCGCAGGCCGCGCAGCCGGTCACCAAGCTGCGCTGGCTGAACAAGACCGAACCGGACAACGCCCTGCGCACCGCCGATCTCATGCAGGCGCACGACTGGCTGGTGTGGCAGCTGCTCGGCCGGCCCGTGAGAAGGACCACCGACCGCGGCGGCGCCTCCGGCACCGGCTACTGGTCGGCCGCCACCGGCGGCTACCGCACCGACCTCGTCGAGCTGGCCCTCGGCCACCAGGTCATGCTCCCCGAGGTGATCGGTCCCTCGGAGGCGGCCGGTACGACCCCCGAGGGGCTGCTGATCTCGGCCGGGACCGGGGAGACCATGGCCGCCGCCTTCGGGCTCGGGATCGGGCTCGGGGACGCCGTCGTCTCGCTCGGCGCGTCCGGGTCCGTGATGGCCGTCCACCCCGAGGCGCTCGTCGACAGCAGCGGGATGATCACCTCGCTGGCCGACGCGACCGGCCTGCACCTCCCGGTCGTCACCACCCTGAACGCCGTACGGACCCTGCGCGGGGCGGCCGAGATGCTCGGGCTCAACGACCTGGAGAGCCTGTCCGAGCTGGCGATGAAGTCGACGCCCGGGTCCCACGGGCTGGTGCTGCTGCCGTATCTGGAGGGCGAGCGGACGCCGAACCTGCCGCACACCGCCGGGACGCTGAGCGGGCTGCGGCGGGAGTCGATGAAGCCGGAGCACCTCGCGCGGGCCGCGTTCGAGGGGATGCTGTGCGGGCTCGCGGACGCGCTGGACGTGCTGCGCGGGCGGGGTGTCGAGGTGCGGCGGGTCTTCCTGCTGGGCGCGGCGGCCGAGCTGCCCGCCGTACAGGCGGCGGCGCCGGCGCTGTTCGGCGCGCAGGTCGCCGTACCGCAGCCGGCCGACTACGCGGCGATCGGTGCCGCCCGGCAGGCGGCCTGGGCGCTCGGGACCTCGCAGGGCACGCTGGATCCGCGCACCCCGCCGATGTGGCAGGGCGCGGCCGCGCAGATCCTGGAGCCAGGCGACGAGCTGGCGGTGGGCCAGGCGGTGCGCCAGCAGTTCGTGTCGGTACGGGAACAGACGTACCCCGGTGCCTTCCGGTAGACCACACAGGAGAAGGCTCCGGAAGGTAAGAGTCCGGTAGGAAGCACGGACCCGGCGCACCCGTAAGGCCGTACGAAGCACTGCTGTCGGCTTAATCGGTTGAGGTAACACGGGTGGAGTGTCCGACGATAGGGGCCAGGGGCAACCAACCGTCCCGTCGCCGACTCCGAGAGACGTAGCGTGCTCATACGACTTCTACGGACCTATCTCAGGCCCTACAAGAAACCCATCAGCATCCTGGTGCTGCTGCAGTTCCTGCAGACCTGCGCCACCCTCTACCTGCCCACACTGAACGCCGACATCATCGACAACGGCGTCGTCAACGGAGACACCGGCTACATCCTCTCCTACGGCGCCCTGATGATCGGTATCTCGCTGGTGCAGGTGGTCTGCAACATCGGTGCCGTGTTCTACGGCGCCCGGACCGCGGCCGCGCTCGGCCGGGACCTGCGGGCGGCGGTGTTCGACCGGGTGCAGTCGTTCTCGGCGCGCGAGGTGGGCCACTTCGGGGCGCCCACGCTGATCACGCGTACGACCAACGACGTCCAGCAGGTCCAGATGCTGGCGCTGATGACGTTCACGCTGCTGGTGTCGGCGCCCATCATGTGCGTGGGCGGCATCGTGCTGGCGCTCGGCCTGGACGTGCCGCTGTCCGGGGTGCTGGTGGCGGTGGTGCCGACGCTGGGCATCTGCGTGACGTTGATCGTACGGCGGCTGCGACCGCTGTTCCGGTCCATGCAGGTGCGGCTCGACACCGTGAACCGGGTGCTGCGCGAGCAGATCACCGGCAACCGGGTGATCCGGGCGTTCGTGCGGGACTCGTACGAGGAGGAGCGCTTCCGGAAGGCGAACACCGACCTGACGGAGATCTCCCTCAAGACCGGCAACCTGCTCGCGCTGATGTTCCCCGTGGTCATGACGACGGTGAACCTGTCGTCGATCGCGGTGGTGTGGTTCGGCGCCCACCGGATCGACAGCGGCGGGATGCAGATCGGTGATCTGACCGCGTTCCTCGCCTATCTGATGCAGATCGTCATGTCCGTGATGATGGCCACCTTCATGTTCATGATGGTGCCGCGTGCGGAGGTCTGCGCCGAGCGCATCCAGGAGGTGCTGGAGACGGAGTCGAGCGTCGTACCGCCGCTCGCGCCCGTCACCGAGCTGCGCCGGCACGGGCATCTGGAGATCCGCGGAGCCGGGTTCCGCTACCCCGGTGCCGAGGAGCCGGTGCTCAAGGAGATCGACCTGGTGGCCCGGCCCGGCGAGGTGACCGCGGTGATCGGCTCGACCGGCAGCGGCAAGTCCACGCTGCTGGGCCTGGTGCCCCGGCTGTTCGACGTGACCGACGGCGAGGTGCTGGTCGACGGCACCGCGGTGGCCGACCTCGACCCCGTGCTGCTCGCCAAGACGGTCGGGCTCGTCCCGCAGAAGCCGTACCTCTTCGCGGGGACCGTCGCGACCAATCTGCGCTACGGCAATCCCGACGCCACGGACGAGGAGCTGTGGCACGCGCTGGAGGTGGCGCAGGCCAAGAGGTTCGTCGAGGGGCTGGAGAACGGCCTCGACTCCCCCATCGCCCAGGGCGGGACGAACGTCTCGGGCGGTCAGCGGCAGCGGCTCGCGATCGCGCGGACGCTGGTGCAGCGGCCGGAGATCTACCTGTTCGACGACTCCTTCTCGGCCCTCGACTACGCGACGGACGCGGCCCTGCGCGCCGCGCTCGCCGAGGAGACCGCGGAGGCGACCGTCGTGATCGTCGCCCAGCGGGTGGCCACCATCCGTGACGCCGACCGGATCGTCGTCCTCGACGAGGGCCGGGTCGTCGGCACCGGCACCCACCGCGAGCTGATGGCGGACAACGAGACCTACCGGGAGATCGTGCTCTCCCAGCTGACGGAAGCGGAGGCCGCCTGATGGCCGGGCCCATGGGACGGATGATGGCGGGCACCGGCCCGGACAGCCGTTCGCTGGACTTCAAGGTGTCCGGGCGGCGGCTGCTCGCCCAGTTCAAGCCGGAGCGGGTCACGCTCTACGTGATGCTGGTCTGCGTGGTGTTGAGCGTCGGGCTCAACGTCGTCGGGCCGAAGATCCTCGGCAAGGCGACCGACCTGGTCTTCTCCGGGATCATCGGGCGGCAGATGCCGTCCGGGTCCAGCAAGGCGGAGGTGCTCGCCTCGATGCGGCAGCGCGGCGAGGGTCAGGTCGCCGACATGCTGCAGAGCACCGACTTCACGCCCGGCAAGGGGATCGACTTCACCGCCGTAGGACATGTGCTGCTGTTCGCGGTCGGGGTGTTCCTGGTCGCCGGGCTGCTGATGGCGGTGGCGACGCGGATGGTCAACCGGGCCGTCAACCGCACTATGTACCGGATGCGCGAGGACGTGCAGACGAAGATGGCGCGGCTGCCGCTGTCGTACTTCGACAAGCGCCAGCGCGGTGAGGTGCTCTCCCGGGCCACCAACGACATCGACAACATCGGGCAGACGCTCCAGCAGTCGCTGGGACAGCTCGTCAACTCGCTGCTGACGATCGTCGGTGTGCTCGCGATGATGTTCTGGGTCTCCTGGCTGCTGGCGCTGGTCGCGCTGGTCACCGTGCCGCTGTCGGCGGTCGTCGCCACCCGCGTGGGCAAGCGGTCGCAGCCGCACTTCGTGCAGCAGTGGCGCTCGACCGGCAAGCTCAACGCGCACATCGAGGAGATGTACACCGGGCACACCCTGGTGAAGGTGTTCGGGCGGCAGGAGGAGTCGGCGCAGCAGTTCGCCGAGCAGAACGAGGCGCTGTACGAGGCCGGGTTCAAGGCGCAGTTCAACAGCGGGGTCATGCAGCCGCTGATGATGTTCGTGTCGAACATCAACTACGTGCTGGTGGCGGTCGTCGGCGGGCTGCGGGTCGCGACCGGCGCGCTGTCGATCGGTGATGTGCAGGCGTTCATCCAGTACTCCCGGCAGTTCTCGATGCCGCTGACACAGGTCGCCTCCATGGCCAACCTCGTGCAGTCCGGAGTCGCCTCCGCCGAGCGGATCTTCGAACTCCTGGACGCGGAGGAGCAGGAGGCGGACCCCTCGGTCTCGGACAGGCCCGAGGAACTGCGCGGGCGAGTCGCCCTGGAGCACGTCTCCTTCCGCTACGACCCCGAGAAGCCGCTCATCGAGGACCTCTCGCTGAAGGTGGAACCGGGGCACACGGTCGCGATCGTCGGCCCGACCGGCGCCGGCAAGACGACCCTCGTCAACCTGTTGATGCGGTTCTACGACGTCTCCGGCGGCCGGATCACCCTCGACGGCGTCGACATCGCGCGGATGTCGAGGGACGAACTGCGCGCCGGCATCGGCATGGTGCTCCAGGACACCTGGCTGTTCGGCGGCACGATCGCGGAGAACATCGCGTACGGCGCCTCGCGCGAGGTCACCCGGGGCGAGATCGAGGAGGCGGCCCGGGCGGCCCACGCGGACCGTTTCATCCGCACGCTCCCCGAGGGCTACGACACCGTGATCGACGACGAGGGCAGCGGGGTCAGCGCGGGCGAGAAGCAGCTCATCACGATCGCGCGGGCATTCCTCTCGGACCCGGTGATCCTGGTCCTGGACGAGGCGACCTCCTCTGTGGACACCCGCACCGAGGTCCTGATCCAGAAGGCGATGGCCAAACTGGCCCACGGCCGCACGTCGTTCGTGATCGCCCACCGCCTCTCCACCATCCGGGACGCGGACACGATCCTGGTGATGGAGAACGGCTCGATCGTCGAACAGGGCACGCACACGGACCTGTTGGAGGCGGGAGGGGCGTACGCCCGCCTGTACAAGGCGCAGTTCGCGCAGGCGGTGGCGGAGGTGGACTAACGGGAAGGGGCCGTTGGGAAACGGCCCCTTCCTCAGTCCAGATAACCCCGAAGCTGATCCGCAAAAGCGTGATCCCGCAGTTTGTTCAGCGTCTTGGACTCGATCTGCCGTATCCGCTCCCGGGTCACCCCGAAGATCCGGCCGATCTCCTCCAGCGTGCGGGGCCGGCCGTCGGCCAACCCGTACCGCAGCTGGACGACCTTCCTCTCCCGCTCACCCAATGTCGACAGCACCGCTTCCAGGTGCTCCCGGAGCAGCAGGAACGCCGCCGACTCCACGGGTGACGTCGCGTCGCCGTCCTCGATGAGGTCGCCCAGCGCGACGTCGTCCTCCTCGCCCACCGGGGCGTGCAACGACACCGGTTCCTGGGCGAGTCGGAGCACCTCGCTGACGCGCTCCGGCGCCAGGTCAAGATGCGTGGCGACCTCTTCCGGCGTCGGCTCGTAGCCGCGTTCCTGGAGCATCCGGCGCTGGACCCGGACGACCCGGTTGATCAGCTCCACGACGTGGACCGGGACCCGGATCGTGCGGGCCTGGTCGGCGAGGGCCCGGGACATGGCCTGGCGGATCCACCAGGTCGCGTAGGTGGAGAACTTGTAGCCGCGGGCGTAGTCGAACTTCTCGACGGCCCGGATGAGGCCGAGGTTGCCCTCCTGGACCAGGTCGAGCATGGTCAGGCCACGGCCGACGTACCGCTTGGCGACGGACACCACGAGCCGCAGGTTCGCCTCGATGAGGCGGCGCTTGGCCATCCGTCCCATCACGACGATCCGGTCGAGGTCCAGCGCCAACTGGCTGTCCAGATCAGGGGTGTTGCTCAGCTTCTCCTCGGCGAACAGGCCCGCTTCGACGCGGCGGGCGAGTTCGACCTCCTCGGCCGCGGTGAGCAGCGGGATGCGGCCGATCTCCCGCAGGTACTGGCGGAACAGGTCCGAGGACGGTCCGCTGGTGTCGGCGCGGGCGCGGGCCGGTACCGGTGGTTCGACCGGCTCGGGTGCCTCCGTGCTCTCCAGCACGTCGGCGGGCGGGCCCTCGGGCTCCGCCTCGGGGTGGTGCGCGACACGGCTCTGCGGGGGCACCGCGACCAGGACGTCGGTCTCGGTGTCCTGCTCTGCCGTGTCGTCCGTACCGTTCTCGGTCTGTGTGAGGGTCTGGGTCTGCACGGGGGCGACCTCCAGGATGATCGCTGCCAAGGAGTACGGCAGCGGTACTTCGGGGGCGGAGTCGGCGGCCTCGCCGCTGTCCGTCCCGTACGCGATGAGCGGAACCGCGGGGGTCTGGGACCCGCTGGGGACGGATCGGCCGCGCTCCGAGGACTCAGGCACCGCAACCCAGTGTGGAGTACGACACATCGCCGCCACGAGGGGCGTGCGGTGACTTTTTGCAATCGGGCCGTGACCGCGCAGTTACCCCGCCGTACGGCCGGCTAGAGGGCCGACGCCCCTTGCTCGCGCAATGCCTGGCCGTACTGCTGGAGGACCCACACCTCGTTCTGTACGGCGGCCAGGTGGGCCGGGTCGCCGCCGGTGCCGAGGCGGATCAGGGTGCCCTGCATCTCCTGGATGCGGCGGTCGACGGCGCGGCGGCGGACGGTGACCAGTTGGGCGCCCGCGTAGAGCTCGTCGACCGTCTTGCGCATGATCGCCTCGACGGCCAGCTCCGTGACCATGGCGCGCACCGTGTCGTCCGGGGCGGCCTCGCGGACCCGGACGAGGTAGTCCTGCGGGTCCTGGACGCCGTACTCCACGCCGCCCGCCTCCATGATGGCCTCGCGTACGGCGGCGTAGGGCGCGCAGGTGAACTCGTCGACGCCGTACGCGTCGAAGGCCGGGGAGACCAGCTCGGGGCGCTGGAGGGCGAGCTTGAGGAGCTCGCGCTCGGTGGCGTAGACGGGGTTGCGCAGGGTCAGCGCCGGGCCGGAGACGGCGGGGCGGGGGGCGGAGTCGTACGGCTGCTGCTGCGGACCGCGTCCCGACGGGGCCGGGCCCTTGCCGCCGCGGTCGCGGGCCCAACGGGCCAGCTGGGCCACCCGCTTGACGACGAACTGGGTGTCGAGGATGCCGAGCATGCCGGCGAGCTGGACGGCGACCTCGTGCTGCGCGCCGCTGTTCTTGATGCGGGCGACGATGGGGGCCGCTTCGTCGAGGGCGGCGGCGCGGCCCGCGGGGGTGTCGAGGTCGTAGCGGACGACGATCTGGCGCAGCGCGAACTCGAAGAGGGGGGTGCGGGGTTCGACCAGGTCGGCGACCGCGTCGTCGCCCTTGGCGAGGCGCAGGTCGCAGGGGTCCATGCCGTCGGGGGCGATGGCGATGTAGGTCTCGGCGGCGAACTTCTGGTCGTCCTCGAAGGCGCGCAGGGCCGCCTTCTGGCCGGCCGCGTCGCCGTCGAAGGTGAAGATCACCCGGGCCGAGCCGTTGTCCATCAGCAGGCGGCGCAGGATCTTGATGTGGTCGCCGCCGAAGGCCGTACCGCAGGTCGCGATGGCGGTCGTCACGCCGGCGAGGTGGCAGGCCATGACGTCGGTGTAGCCCTCGACGACGACCGCGCGGGAAGCCTTCGCGATGTCCTTCTTCGCGAGGTCGATGCCGTAGAGGACCTGGGACTTCTTGTAGATCGCCGTCTCGGGCGTGTTGAGGTACTTGGGGCCGTTGTCCGCCTCGTAGAGCTTGCGCGCACCGAAGCCGACGACCTCGCCGCCGATGTCGCGGATGGGCCACATCAGACGGCCGCGGAAGCGGTCGATGGGGCCGCGGCGGCCCTCCTGGGAGAGGCCCGACAGGAGCAGCTCCTTGTCGGTGAAGCCCTTGCCGCGCAGGAAGCGGGTGAGGTGGTCCCAGCCCTGGGGGCTGTAGCCGACGGAGAAGTGCTGGGCGGCGGCCTGGTCGAAGCCGCGCTCGGCGAGGAACTGGCGGCCGGTGTCGGCCTCGGGGCTGACGGCCAGCTGCTCCATGTAGAACTCGGCGGCGATCTTGTGGGCCTCGACCAGGCGGATGCGTTCGCCGCGCTGGTGGGCGGGGTTGTAGCCGCCCTCCTCGTAGCGCAGGGTGATGCCGGCCTGGGCGGCCAGGCGCTCGACCGACTCCGAGAAGGTGAGGTGGTCGACCTTCATCACGAACGTGATGGTGTCGCCGCCCTCCTGGCAGCCGAAGCAGTGGAAGAGTCCCTTGCTCGGGCTGACCTGGAAGGACGGCGACTTCTCGTCATGGAACGGGCACAGGCCCTTGAGGTTGCCGCCACCCGCGTTGCGCAGCTGGAGGTACTCGGACACCACGGCGTCGATCGGGACCGCGTCCCGAACCGCCTTCACGTCCTCGTCGTTGATCCGTCCTGCCACGCGTGAATTCTACGGTGGTGGACTGACACCTACGGGACGAGGCTTTCGAGCGGAACGTGCGGGTCCGCCAGGGACTCCGTGTTCACCTGTGTCTTCGTGCTGATCAGCTGCTGGATCGGGTCCGTGACGTCCCACACGTTGACGTTCATCCCCGCCAGCACGCGACGGTCCTTCAGCCAGAAGGCGATGAATTCCCGCTTTCCGGCGTCGCCGCGGATCACCACTTCGTCGTACGTGCCCGGGGGTGCCCACCCGCTGTACTCCATCCCCAGGTCGTACTGGTCGGAGAAGAAGTAGGGCACCCGGTCGTACGTCACCTGACGGCCCAGCATCGCGCGGGCCGCCGCCGGGCCGCCGTTGAGCGCGTTGGCCCAGTGCTCGACGCGCAGCCGCGTGTCGAAGAGGGCGTGATGGAAGGAGGCCACGTCACCGGCCGCGTGGATGTCCGGGTCGGAGGTGCGCAACCGCTCGTCGACCACGACACCGCCGCCGTGGGAACGGTCCGCGATCTCCAGCCCCGCCGCCTCCGCGAGCGCGATCCGCGGGGCCGCGCCGACCGCCGCGAGGACGTCGTGCGCCGGGTGCTCCTCGCCGTCGTCGGTGCGGGCCGCGAGGACCATGCCGTCCTGGCCGACGATCTCGGTGAGCCGCGCGCCGAAGTGGAAGCGGACGCCGTGCTCGCGGTGGAGTTCGGCGAAGACGTTGCCGAGTTCCGGGCCGAGGACGGAGTGCAGCGGGGTCGCCAGCGGCTCGACCACGGTGACCTCGGCGCCGTACTCCCGCGCCGCCGCCGCGACCTCCAGGCCGATCCAGCCGGCGCCCGCGATCACCAGGTGGCCGTTGTCCCGGCCGAGGGCGGCGAGCACGCCCTTGAGGCGCTCGGCGTGCGCGAGCCGGCGCAGATGGTGGACACCGGCCAGGTCGGTGCCCGGGATGTCCAGCCGGCGGGGCTCGGCGCCGGTCGCGAGGAGCAGCTTGTCGTAGCGGACGACGGTGCCGTCCTCGCCGAAGCGGACCGTCTTCGCCGTACGGTCGATCGCGTCGACGGTCTCGCCGAGGTGCAGCTCGATGTCGTTGCGCGCGTACCAGGCGGGTTCGTGGACGAAGACGCTGTCGCGCTCCTCCTTGCCGAGGAGGTAGCCCTTGGAGAGCGGCGGGCGCTCGTAGGGGTGGTCGCGTTCGTCGCAGATCAGTATCACGCGGCCGGTGAAGCCCTCGGCCCGGAGCGTCTCGGCCGCCTTCGCGCCGGCGAGACCCCCTCCGACGATCACGAAAGTCTGATCCGCGTCGACCACTTGATGCCTCCTCGTAAAGGTGCCGCCACCTTGGAGCGTCCCGCACGGAGCGTGAGGGGGGAAGAGGGAGTGGCCCGATCAGGCCACGGAGGGTCACATTCGGGCGCGTTTCCCGTCACTCCTGTCGCCTGTGTTCTACACGTGCCCCATGAGACGCGCATGAAGCGAGCGCGCCGACGCGTCGGTGAGCGAGGCGATCTGGTCCACGATCACCCGCTTGCGCGCACGGTCGTCGGACGCCTGGTCGAACAGCGCACGGAACTGCGGGTCGAGGCCGTCCGGGGCGCGGGCGGTGAGCGCGTCGGCGAGTTCGGCGACGACGATCCGCTGGTCGGCGCGGAGCCGCTCCTGTTCGGCGCGCTGCATGACGTACCGGTCGGCGACGGCCTTGAGGACGGCGCACTCCAGGCGGGTCTCGTGCGGTACGACGAGTTCGGCGGTGTACCGCGTGAGCGGGCCGGTGCCGTACCGCGCGCGCGTGGCGCCCTCCGCGGCGAGGCAGAAGCGGCCGATGAGCTGGCTGGTGGCGTCCTTGAGGCGGGCCTGGGCGACGGCGGAACCGTCGTAGCCGTGCGGCCACCAGGGTTCTTCTTGGAGCCTGTCCAGGGCCGCGGCGAGTTCGGCGGGGTCGGTGTCCTCGGGTACGTAGCGGCCGCGGGCCACCGCGAAGACCTCCGCGCGTTCCGGGTCCGCGTGCAGGACGTTGGGGTCGATGTGGCCCGCGTGCAGGCCGTCCTCCACGTCGTGCACGGAGTACGCCACGTCGTCGGACCAGTCCATGACCTGGGCCTCGAAGGTGGTGCGGGTGCCGGGGGCGTCCTTGCGGATCCAGTCGAAGACGGGTCGGTCGTCCTCGTAGACGCCGAACTTGGGGGTGTTGTGGGCGCCTCGGGGCCAGGGGTATTTGGTGGCCGCGTCGAGGGTGGCGCGGGTGAGGTTGAGGCCTACCGAACCCTCTTCCGTGAAGCGTTTGGGTTCGATGCGGGTGAGGAGTCTGAGGGACTGGGCGTTGCCCTCGAAGCCTCCGCAGTCGCCCGCGAATTCGTTCAGCGCCTGTTCGCCGTTGTGGCCGAAGGGGGGGTGGCCGAGGTCGTGGGCGAGGCAGGCGGCCTCGACCAGGTCCGGGTCGCAGCCCAGGGCTGCGCCCAGTTCTCGGCCTACCTGGGCGCATTCCAGGGAGTGGGTCAGGCGGGTGCGGGGGCTGGCGTCCCATACCTGGTTGCGGGTGCCGGGGGTGACGACCTGCGTTTTGCCGGCGAGCCTTCTGAGGGCGGCGGAGTGGAGGATTCTTGCGCGGTCGCGTTGGAAGGCGGTGCGGCCGGGGCGTTTGTCGGGTTCTGGGGCCCAGCGGTCGGTTGAGTGCGGGTCGTACGACATGCCTCGACAGTAATGTGCCTATTCAGTTGCCGGGTACGGTTATACGGCGAGTGCGGCCTGTTCGTGGCTGGTCGCGCAGTTCCCCGCGCCCCTTAGGTGGGATGCCTGGTCGTAGCGGTGCAGGATCAGGTCGGTCATCGCGGGGTGCGTGCCCAGGGGAGCGGACGCTATCCAGGGAGCCTTCTCCGCGCACTGGGTGGCGAACAGGCCCGGGGCCGTGAAGTACGACGCCACTGCCACCCTGTGGCGGCCCCTTGCCGTCAGTGACCTGATCGCTGTTTCCACCGTGGGGGTGGCCGCGGAGGCGTAGGCCGGGATCACCGGGACTCCCAGGCGGGCCGCGAGGAGTTTGGCGGTGTGGCGGGTGTCCAGGGCCGACTCCGGGTCTCGGGAGCCTGCTGCCGCGAGGACCACCGCGCTTTCCCTGCGGGTCTCCGCGTCCATCTTCGTGCGCCAGCCCGCTTCCACCAGGCGGGCGTGCAGGGTCTCCACCAGGAGGGGGTGGGGGCCCAGAGGCGCCGCCACGCGCGTGTGGGCCTTCGCTGCCGTCGCCATCTCCGGGATGTCCCGCTTCACGTGGTAGCCGCGGCTCAGCAGCAGGGGGACCAGGACCGCCTCCGACTCGCCGAGGGCGGCCAGGGTGTCGGGGAGCAGGGGCTCGTTGAGTTCGATGTGGCCGAGGTGCACCGGGAGGCCGGGGCGGGCTTCGCGGACCTGGTCCAGGAGGCGGTGGACCGTGTTCAGGGTGCGCGGGTCGCGGCTGCCGTGGGCCACGACGACGAGCGCCGGGGGCTCGGGGCGCCGCCTGCCGTCGAGGGAGACGAGGCTGAGCTGGCTGGCGAGCTGGCTGCTGATCCGGTTCATGAGATGCGCCGTACTCTCTAGGTCCTCGCGAGGAGCTTGCGATGTGCTCGTCTTACTCGTCGCCGTCATGGATCGATGGTCGCCGGGGCAGGTTGCCTTCCCGTTGCGCCGGAATGACGGGGGTTTTCGGGGGGTTCACGGTGGGGGGCATGGGGTGTGTGAGGTGGCGTGAGCTGGGGCTTTGGCGCTCGCAGTGAGCCTGGTCACGTGCTGGTCGGCGAACCGTTCCGGTTGACGGTACGTCTCTGGATGTCGAAAGCCGACCGGGGAGGGCCCGTCCGATGCGACGTCCGTTGCGACTTCCGAAGCCGCTTCCGAGACCGCGCAGACCACGTCTGCCGCGCACGCGTGCCGGCCGGCGGCGGCTCGTGCGGGCCGTGGTGGCGGGGTGCGTGCTCGCCCTCCTTCCGGCTACCTGGCTGCGCCTGACGACCGGCGACCGGCTGCGGACGACGTCGGACGCGCCCCGCACCGACGTCGCCGTCGTCTTCGGCGCGGGGCTGTGGGACGGCGAGCCGTCGCCGTATCTCGCCCACCGGCTGGACACGGCGGCCACGCTGTACCGCGAGCGGAAGGTGAAGGTCGTCCTCGTCACCGGGGACAACAGCCGTGAGGACTACGACGAGCCCGACGCCATGCGCACGTATCTCACGCGGCACGGGGTGCCGGACGTGCGGATCGTCAGCGACTACGCCGGCTTCGACACCTGGGACTCCTGTGTCCGCGCCCGGAAGATCTTCGGCGTGGACCGGGCGGTGCTGATCAGCCAGGACTTCCACATCCGGCGGGCGGTGGCGCTCTGCGAGGCGGCGGGCGTCGACTCGTACGGCGTCGGCGTGGCCGACAAGCGCGACGTCACCTGGTACTACGGCGAGACCCGCGAGCTCCTCGCGGCGGGCAAGGCGGCGCTGGACGTGGTGTTCCGGCCGGATCCGCGGTTCCTGGGGCCGAAGGAGACGGGGGTGGCCGCCGCGCTGGCCGGCGGGGGGTGAGGTGGGGCGGCGTACCCATGGCGCGGGGCAAGGGCGAGCTCTCGGGTGCCGGGGGCAGGTGCGGGGCGCGGGGGCCAGGGTGCGGGGACCAGGGTGCGGGGACCAGGGTTCGGGGGCGCGGGGCGCCTCACCGGTGCGGCTCTTCGGCAGGGAGGGTGCCGTCTTGGCGGCGTAACACAGAGCCGTCCCCGGCGTAACACGGCCGAAGCACGCTGGAGGGCATGTCTGACTCCGTGACGCCCACGCACTGCCCGTACTGCGCCCTGCAGTGCGGAATGAACCTCACCCCCGCTCCGGACGGGACCGTCGAGGTGAGCGAGCGCGCGGACTTCCCGGTGAACCGGGGGGCGCTGTGCGGCAAGGGCCGTACCGCGCCCGCCGTGCTCTCCTCCCGGGTGCGCCTGACCTCCCCGTTGGTGCGCTCCGGGGGCACCCTCGTGCCCGCCACCTGGGACGAGGCGCTGGACCGGATCGCGGAGGGGCTGTCCCGCACGCGTACGGAACATGGCCCGGACGCGTGCGGGGTCTTCGGCGGGGGCGGGCTGACCAACGAGAAGGCGTACGCGCTCGGGAAGTTCGCCCGGGTGGTGCTGGGCACCTCGCAGATCGACTACAACGGGCGCTTCTGCATGTCGTCCGCGGCGGCCGGCGGGATGAAGGCGTTCGGCCTCGACCGGGGGCTGCCGTTCCCGCTGGAGGACATCCCGAAGTCCGGCTGTGTGATCCTCGTGGGCTCCAATCTCGCGGAGACCATGCCGCCGTCGCTGCGGTTCTTCACCGAACTGCGCGAGAACGGCGGCACGTTGATCGTCATCGACCCGCGCCGGACGAAGACCGCCGAGCAGGCCGACCTGCATCTGATGCCCCGGCCGGGGACCGATCTCGCCCTGGCGCTCGGGTTGTTGCACCTGGTCGTCGCCGAGGGGCGGGTCGACGAGGAGTACGTCCGGGAGCGCACGGTCGGCTGGGAGGACGCGCGGGCCGCCGCGATGGCCCACTGGCCGGAGTACGTGGAGCGGATCACCGGTGTGCCGGTTCCCCAACTCCGCGAGACGGTACGGATGTTCTGCGAGCCGGAGTCCGCGATGGTGCTCACCGCGCGCGGGCCCGAGCAGCAGTCCAAGGGCACGGACACGGTGAGCGCGTGGATCAACCTGTGCCTGGCGACCGGGCGCGCGGGGCGGCCGTACAGCGGATACGGGTGTCTGACCGGGCAGGGCAACGGTCAGGGCGGACGTGAACACGGCCAGAAGGCCGACCAGTTGCCCGGCTACCGCAAGCTGGACGACCCCGCGGCGCGGCGGCATGTTGCGGAGGTGTGGGGCGTGGACCCCGACTCGCTGCCCGGACCGGGGCGCAGCGCCTACGAGTTGCTGGACGCGCTGGGTACGGACATCAGGTCGCTGTTGCTGATGGGCTCCAACCCGGTGGTGTCGGCGCCGCGTGCCGCGCATATCGAGGAGCGGTTCAAGTCCCTTGATTTCCTCGCCGTCTGCGACGTCGTGCTGTCGGAGACGGCGGCGCTCGCGGACGTGGTGCTGCCGGTGACGCAGTGGGCCGAGGAGACGGGCACGACGACCAACCTGGAGGGGCGGGTGCTGCTGCGCAGGCGCGCGATCACGCCCCCGGACGGTATCCGCAGCGACCTGGAGGTCATGCACGAACTCGCCGACCGGCTGGGCGTGGAGAAGGGCTTCCCGACGGATCCGGAAGAGGTCTTCGAGGAGCTGCGCCGGGCGAGCGCGGGCGGGGCGGCGGACTACTCGGGGATCACGTACGGGCGCCTCGCGGCGGAGAACGGGGTGTTCTGGCCGTGCCCGGCGGACGAGACGCCGGGTGCGGGCGGGTTGCCCGACGCGGGCGGCGACTCCGGGAGCACCGGGTCGACGGGCGGCTCGGCGTCGGCCGGGACCGCCGGAGGCAGCGCCGCGCGGGCCGCGTCTGCGGTCAGTGGCGGCTCCACGCAGGCCGCGTCCACGGTCGGTGGCGGCTTCGGCCCCGCCGCCTCCTCCGCCCCCCACCCCGGCACCCCCCGGCTCTTCCTCGACCGGTTCCACACTCCCGACGGGCGGGCCCGGTTCGTCGCCGTGTCGCATCGGGGGATCGCCGAGGAGCCCGATGACGAGTACCCGGTGCTGCTGACGACCGGGCGGGTCGTGGCGCAGTATCAGTCGGGGGCGCAGACCCGGCGGGTGGACGAGCTGAACGCGGCCGCGCCGGGGCCGTTCGTGGAGCTGCACCCGCGGCTCGCGGAGCGGCTCGGGGCGGCCGAGGGCGACCCCGTCGCCGTGATCTCGCGGCGGGGCCGGGCGGTGGCGCCGGCCCGCATCACGCTCGGCATCCGCCCGGACACCGTCTTCATGCCGTTCCACTGGTACGGCGAGGGCCGCGCCAACACCCTCACCAACCCGGCCCTCGACCCGACCTCCCGCATGCCGGAGTTCAAGGCGTGCGCGGTGCGGGTGGAGGCGGTCGGGCGCTAGACGGGGTTTTCGCCCCCCACCCGGTCGGTGGCTGTCCGCTCGGCTGTGGGTTGCTCCTTGTCCGGGTCGATGCCGACGGTGAGGGTGGCCGTGAAGCCCTTGGCCACCGAACCGGTCACCGTCGTCAGGACGTCCTTCGCGCCGGTGTGCACCTTGACGTGGACGTGGGTGGCGCGCGGGGTGTAGCAGCCGGGGCAGATCGTCGTGAACTCGACGACCCCGTCGCCGTCGGTCGTCCGATAGCCGCGCAGGTACGTCGTGTCGTCGGCGCCGCCGGTGTCCTCGCTCTCCTTCGGCGCGCTGCCGCCGGGGGTGTAGCCGGAGTAGTAGCCCCACGCGTCGCAGTGCCAGATCTCCACGGCCGCGTCCTTCACCGGACCGCACGAGGTGACGCCGAGTCCCACGGCGGCCCCGGCCGCCGCTCCGCCGGACCCGGGTGACTCAGCCGCGGGACAACCAGTCGCCGCTCTCGATGAGTTTGCCGTGGGTGCGCAGGCGGGTGGCGACCGGGGGTGCGGCCAGGTAGACCCATGCGGGCACGGACGTGCCGTCGGCCGTGCGGGTCACCTCGCGGGGGACGCGTTCGTACAGGTTGCGCGGGTCGCCGGGGGCGTACTCCTCCAACTCGTCGAGGGCGGCGAGCAGTTCGGTGTAGGCCTCGGCCCGTGGGGTGACGAGTTCCCCCGCGATCACTCCCCCGGCCTCCTCCACGGCATACGGGTAGCCGGGGCCGTCGTACAGCAGCGCGTCGGCGAGGCGGGCGGGCTCCTCGGAGCGGATCCGGCCGCGCAAGAACAGGTCGTGGTTGACCTCGCCGGGGCGCAGCGTGCCGTAGACGAAGAACGGGAGTCTCGCAGGGGTCACAGAAACGATTCTCTCCTCTCACACATCTGCACGTGAGGCGCCCTGGACATGACATGTCGGGGCCTCTTAAATCTTCGTCAACATCTGCGCCACCCCCCACGCGCCCTCGGGCGCCCTTCAGAGGAGACAGATGAGCCGGATACGCCCGTACGTCCGCAGCGCTCGCTCCCGTCGTCTCGCCACCGCCGGAGTGGCCGCCACCGCCGCCACCCTGCTGGCCGCCGCCCTCTCCCCCGCCGCCGGGGCGGCCGACAGACCGACCAGGGCCACCGCCCTGGAGAACGCCGCGTCCGTCCTCGGCGAGGAGGCCTCGGCTCTCGGCCTGACCTCCGCGCAGGGGACGAAGGTACGTGACGTCATCGTGGACAAGGACGGCACGCAGCACGTCCGCTACGACCGCACCTACCGCCAACTGCCCGTCCTGGGCGGTGACTTCGTGGTCCACCTGGCGTCCGACGGAACGTACCGCAGCGCCTCGCGCGCCACCCGGAGCGCGATATCCCTGGCGTCGGTCACCCCCGCGCTCTCCGCACCGAAGGCCGCCGACCTCGCGGTGAACGCGCTGAAGGCCGCCAACCTCGGCGAGACCCTGAAGAAGGTGACGGCCAAGCCCCAGCTGGTCGTCGACGC
Organism: Streptomyces sp. NPDC047072; assembly: GCF_040643855.1. Classification (NCBI taxonomy): domain Bacteria; kingdom Bacillati; phylum Actinomycetota; class Actinomycetes; order Kitasatosporales; family Streptomycetaceae; genus Streptomyces; species Streptomyces sp. NPDC047072. The sequence continues at coordinate 56,653 of NZ_JBEYVC010000049.1, forward strand.
CCTGCACGGCGCGCCCAGACTGGCCTGGCAAACCAACGTGGTGGCGCAGGACTCGCTCGGCAACCCGGTCGCCCGCCTGGTGCTCACCGACGCGCGCACCGGCGCCCAGATCGACGCCTGGGACACCATCGAGACGGCGACCGGCGACGGCAAGTCGCTGTACAGCGGCACGGTTCCGCTGGAGACGACGGTGTCGGGGTCGACGTATCAGCTCAAGGACGCGACGCGCGGGAACACGTACACCGGTGACGCGGCGAACAAGACCGACCTGTGCGTCTTCGGGATCTGCATCAGCCGGGCGCCGGCGACCCTCTTCACCGACGCCGACAACCACTGGGGCACCGGGGCGACTTCGGACCGCTCGACCGCCGCGGTGGACGCGCAGTACGGCACCGACGTCACCTGGGACTACTACAAGAACGTCCACGGCCGCAACGGCATCGCGGGCGACGGCAAGGGGTCGTACAACCGGGTGCACTACGGCTCGGCGTACAACAACGCGTTCTGGGACGACAGTTGCTTCTGCATGACCTACGGCGACGGGGACGGGACGACCTTCGGGCCGCTGGTCTCGCTCGACGTGGCGGGCCACGAGATGTCGCACGGCGTCACCTCGAAGACGGCGGCGCTGACCTACTCGGGCGAGTCCGGCGGGCTCAACGAGGCGACCTCGGACATCTTCGGGACGCTGGTGGAGTGGTACGCGGGCAACTCCACCGACACCGGGGACTACCTCATCGGCGAGAAGATCGTGAAGTCGGGCTTCGGCAAGGCGGCGCTGCGGTTCATGGACCAGCCGTCGAAGGACGGCAACTCCGCGGACTACTGGAGCAGTTCGGTCGGCAACCTCGACGTGCACTACTCGTCGGGCGTCGCGAACCACTTCGCGTATCTCCTCGCGGAGGGCAGCGGGGCCAAGACGATCAACGGGGTCAGCTACAACTCCCCCACGTACAACGGCAGTACGGTCACCGGGATCGGCCGGGACAAGCTGGGGAAGATCTGGTACCGGGCGCTGACCGTCTACATGACGTCCTCGACGAACTACGCGGGCGCGCGGACGGCGACGCTCAACGCGGCGAAGGATCTGTACGGGGCGGGCAGCGTGGAGTACAACGCGGTGGCGGCGGCCTGGAGTGCGGTCAATGTGAACTGACCTGTGTGTCTCCTGATACGGCCGTCCCGGCTTCCGGGGCTGCCGTCTCAGTGGGGGCGGAGGTCGATGGTGATGCCGTGCCACTCCTCGGGGGGCTCCTCCGGGAGTTCGGCCAGCTCGAACTCCGCTTCCTGGAGCAGCGCTTCGGTCACGCGGACCCGTGTGAGGCGTTCGGTGAGGGCGAGGACGGCCGCCTTGCGGTCGACGTTCGGATCGCCGTCGCCGTACGGGTCGAGGCCGAGGTCGGTGAGGACGATGTTCAGTGCGTCGGGGGTGGAACCTTCGCGCCGGGCGGCGTGCTCGAAGGTGATGCGCAGCTCGCCGTTCTCGTGCCAGTGGAAGAAGTCCATCGGCTTGCCGCCGTTGCTGGAGTGCGTGACGGCGCGGGTGCCGGTGGAGAGCGGTTCCATGAGTCTCGGGCGCACGCCGAGGTCGCCGCTGAAGTTCAGGGCCAGGGACCAGGGTTGGCCGTTCTCGTCCCGTACGGCGCACACTCCCACGAGGGACGACTCGGGCATGTAGCCGCAGTCGTCCATGAACTCGCTGCTCTTCTCCACCAGTTCGGCCGATCCGTGGCAGGTGCCGAGCGGTTCCGCCGCGATTCTCTCGACCAGTTCGGCCGGGGTGAGACCGCGTACGAGGGTCAGGGAGTAGCCGAGTTCCATGGCGTAGGCGAACAGGGGCGAGGAGTGGCGTATCCAGCCGTAGTCGGCCGCGGTGGGTTCGGGCATGTGGGCATCCTGCCAGGGGGTGATGCCGGGGCCATCCGTTGGGGCGACCATGGGAGCGGTGGAAGGAGGGTGCGTGGAAGGGGACTTGGAGGGAGACGCGGCCGGTGCCGATCCGCACGTCCATGTCGAGGCGCGGGTTGTCCGTGGCGAGGCGGGGGTCCGCCACGTGCTCGCGTCCACGTTCGGTCTGGTGGGGAGCCTGCCGAGCGTGGTCAGCACCGGGTGCGGGATACGGGTGCCGTACGCCATGACCTCGCCGCGACCGGACCGGGTGACGTGTCTGGCCTGCCGCGAGCACGCCCGCGCGGAACATCTGCGCTTCGCGGACCTGGTCGAGGAACTGGGTGGGCAGCCCGGTTCGACGATCACCGCCGAGCAGGCACGCGAAGTCGCAGCACGGCACCGGGGGTTGGCGGCGGGGTTCGGCGAGGGGCGGTCCTAGGGCGTGTTGCGAAAGTCCCGTCGTCCGCCCGGAGGGCGGGCCGGGCGGCGTTCGGTGCGTGCTCTCGGCGTGCCGGACGGAAGCCCTCGTA
>NZ_JBEYVC010000050.1:0-58965 GCF_040643855.1 Streptomyces sp. NPDC047072
CAGGTCCTGGCGGGCGCGGGCGGTGAGGGTCGCGGTGCCGGACAGGTGCTCGTCGGCCGACCGGCCGCGGGTGCACGACGACCGTCCCAGAATGTCGATCAATCGGGCAATGGATTAACCGACCCCGGGGTTGGACTAATCGATCACCGAGAACACGAACGAGAACTCCGCCGGCTCGGCGATCAGGTGGTACTGCGGCAGCACACCCGGCCCGCAGGACGCCGTACCGATGCCGTGGTGACGGTGGTCCAGGTTGACCCACACCGTCTCGCCGGCGACCAGGTCCGTGAGGTGCGTCGCCGCGTCCAGCTGCTCGCTCGTCCAGCGCCGGGCCGCGAAGGAGAACTCCGGGTCGCCCTCGATCCTGAGGCCGCCCAGCTCCACCCAGCGCACGTCGGCCCGGGAGCCGTTCTCCTGCGGGCGCAGGTACGGCGTCTGGAGCCCGTCGACGGTCGAGGTCCAGCGGCCGACCATGGAGGCCGCCCGGGTGTCGGGGTACGCCTCACCGGGACCGCCGCCGAACCAGCGCACCTCATCGGCACCAGAGGCCACCGCCGACAGCCCGAGCCGCACACCGAGCCGCGGCAACGGCACCGTCCACTGCCCCTCGGGCGTCACGGACACGGTCAGCTTCAGCCGCGAGCCGTCCGAGGTCCAGCGGTACTCGGCGGCCAGGCCCACCTCACGGGCGGCGGGCGCCACCCGGGTACGCACGACCAGCGCCTCGGACTCCAGCTCCACCCCGACCAGACGGTGCCGCATCCGGTGCAGGCCGAGCGTCCGCCACAGCGTGCTGTAGCGCAGCCCGGACTTCCACTCGGTGCCGTCGTCGTTGTCGGTCGTCGCCCGCCACACGTCCAGGCGCGGGTTCTCGACGGCGACCCCACCGACCGTCCGCAGCGCGCCGGTCCGGGCGTCGAACGAGCCCGGACCGAGCGTGATCAGCTCCGCGCCGCGCTCGGGCCGGGCGGAGGGCGCGACGGAAGGCCGTACCGCCGAAGAGGCCGGGAACTGTCCCCACGCGATCACGTGGTCCTTCGGCGCCCAGGCGGTGTCGGCCGCCAGCAGCGCCCGTACGGTCCACTGCGCCTCCGCGGAGGCGTGCGCGGGCGGTTCGGGCAGCTTCAGGTCCGCGGACTCGCCGGGTGCCAGCGCGGGCACCGACAGCGTGCCCGCCTCGACCGTCTCGCCCTCCACCTGGTACGACCACTCGAACGCGAGGCCGGACAGGTCTGCGAAGTCGTACTTGTTGGTCACCCGGACGGTGCCGTCGGCGCACTCGAAGGAGACCGGCTCGATGACCTTCTTGTACTCCAGGAGGCCGGGGGAGGGCGTGCGGTCCGGGAAGATCAGGCCGTCGCAGACGAAGTTGCCGTCGTGCAGCTCCTCGCCGAAGTCGCCGCCGTAGGCGTAGCCCAGCTCCGGGTGCTTGACGCCGTGGTCGATCCACTCCCAGATGAAGCCGCCCTGGAGCCGCTCGTACTTCTCGAACAGCTCCTGGTAGTCGGCGATGCCGCCGGGGCCGTTGCCCATGGCGTGGCCGTACTCGCACTGGATGAACGGCAGCTTCCGGCGCCCCAGGGTGCCGCCGTCCAGCTCCTTGCCGATCTGCTCGACCTCGGCGTGGTCGGCGTACATCCGGGAGTAGACGTCGGTGTCCCGGCAGTTCCAGTCGCCCTCGTAGTGGACGAGCCGCTCGGGGTCGCGCCCGTGGATCCACTCGGCCATCGCGGTCAGACCGCGGCCGGTGCCGGCCTCGTTGCCCAGCGACCAGAAGACGATCGACGGGTGGTTCTTGTCCCGCTCGACCATGCGGGCCGCGCGGTCCAGGAGGGCCGGGGTCCAGCGGTCGTCGTCGACGGGGTTGTCGCGCCACTCCTGCTCGGTGAAGCCGTGGGTCTCCAGGTCGCACTCGTCGATGACCCACAGGCCGTACTCGTCGCACAGGTCCAGGAAGGCGGGGTGCGGCGGGTAGTGCGAGGTGCGCACCGCGTTGAGGTTGTGCCGCTTCATCAGCAGCACGTCCTCGCGCATGGTCGCGAGGTCGAGCGTGCGGCCCTTCTCGGGGTGCCACTCGTGCCGGTTGACGCCCTTGAACAGGATCGCCCTGCCGTTGACCTTGATCAGGCCGTCTTCCAGGGCGATCGTGCGGAAGCCGATGCGCAGCGGGATCCGCTCGCCCTCGGTGACCAGCTCGCCGTCGTAGAGCCGGGGGCTCTCGGCGCTCCACGGCGCGACCAGGGACGTCGCCGGCTCGCCGGTCGCGACATCGATGTCCAGGGCGGGCACGAGGACCCGCCCGTCGACGTCGGAGTCGACGCGCAGGGTGCCCTCGCCCGTGACGTGGTCGTAGGAGGCGTGCACGAAGAAGTCGAGCGCGCTGCCCGCCGGGCGGTGCAGCAGCGTCACGTCACGGAAGATGCCCGGCAGCCACCACTGGTCCTGGTCCTCCAGATAGGAGCCGGAGGACCACTGGTGCACACGGACCGCGAGGACGTTGCCCTTCGGCTTCAGCAGATGGCCGACCGCGAACTCGTGCGCGAGCCGGGAGCCCTTGAACTCGCCGAGGTCGGTGCCGTTCAGCCAGAGCCGCGCGCAGGACTCGACGCCGTCGAAGCGGATGACCGCGCCGCCGTCCGAGGGCCAGTCCTCGGGGAGGTCGAAGACGTGCAGGTGGTCGCCGGTCGGGTTCTCCGTCGGCACGTACGGCGGGTCGACCGGGAACGGGTAGAGGTGGTTGGTGTAGATCGGCAGCCCGAAGGCGCCGTCGCCCTGGAGGACCCAGTGCCCGGGGACCGTGACCTCGGCCCAGTCACCGGCGTCGAACCCCTCCTCGGCGAAGGAGTCGTCCTCGGCGTCGGCGGTGGCCGCGAGGCGGAAGCGCCAGGCGCCGTTGAGGGACAGGGCCTGCGCGTCCGAGGACGCGTACCAGGCGCGGGGCGCAAGGGCCCCGCTGCCCGGCGACACGTCCTCGACGTAGTCGAAGGCGCTGCTGGTGGTGCGGAAAGACATGGGTCTCCAGGTCTCGTTACGTGGGGCTCAGCCCTTGATGCCGGTCTGCGCGATCCCCTGGACCAGCCAGCGCTGGAGGAAGAGGAACACGAACACCAGGGGCAGGATGGAAATGGCGGTCGCCATGAAGATCTGGTGGAAGACGACGGTCTGGCCCGTGGTGTACGAGGAGAGCGCTACCTGGACGGTCCACGAGCTCGGGTCCTGGCCGATGACCAGCGGCCACAGGAAGGAGTTCCAGCCGTTGATGAAGGTGATGGTGGCGATCGCCGCGAAGAAGTTCAGCGAGTTGGGCACCACGACACGCCAGTAGGCGCCCCAGTAGCCCAGTCCGTCCACCCGTGCCGCCTCCTCCAGTTCCTTCGGGAATCCCAGGAAGTACTGCCGGAAAAGGAAGCAGGTGAAACCGCTGAACAGGCCCGGGATGATGAGACCACGATACGTGTCGACCCAGCCCAGTGACGAGACCAGGACGAAGCTGGGCACGAAGGTCACGGCGGTCGGGACCATCAGGGTGCCCAGGACGACGTAGAAGATCTTGTTGGCGTGCTTGTACGGGATGCGGGCCAGCCCGTAGCCCGCGAGGGAGCAGACCAGCAGGACGCCGGCGGTGTGCAGGACGGCGACGACGGTGGAGTTCCACAGCGACTGGGCGAAGGGCACCGACGAGTCGTCGAACAGGTCGGCGATGTTGCCCCACTGGAGATGCGTGGGGAAGAACTTCCAGTTCTCCCCGGTGATCTCGGCGTCCGTGGACAGCGCGTTGCGGACGATCAGGTAGAAGGGGACCAGGAAGAGGAAGGCGGCGACACCGGTGGCGATGTAGAGACCGGTGTTGCCCATCACGCCGCGGCCGCGGCTCTTCCTGACCTTGCGTATCTCGGGTGTGGTCGTCGTCACTTGGACTCGTCCCCCCTTCCGAAGCCCATGATCTTGCCCTGGAACAGGGTCACGATGATGATCAGCACGGTCAGGATGACCGCGCCGGCGCTGCCCGCGCCGTAGTCCTGGCTCTCGCCCAGGGCCTTGTAGTACAGCTCGACGAGCGGCGGACGGCCCCAGGTGGTCTTCGACAGGAGGTTGAAGAACTCGTCGAAGGCCTGGTAGGCGGCGACCAGCAGGAGCAGGACCACCGCGGTGGAGGTGGCTCGCAGCTGGGGCAGGGTGATGTAGCGGAAGGTCTGCCAGCCCGGCTTGGCTCCGTCGATCGAGGCGGCCTCGTACAGCTCGGCCGGGATGTTCTGGAGCGCGGCGATGAACAGGATCATGTAGAAGCCGGACTGCAGCCAGAGCCGCGCGGTGACGATGACGAACCAGTACCAGGGCGGGCTGGGGTCGGCCAGCCACGCGATGTTCTCGATCCCGAACCAGCCGAGGACCGTGTTCATCAGACCGAAGCGGACACCGCTGAAGATGGACATCTTCCAGATCAGCGAGGCGGCCACGTAACTGCACGCGGTCGGCAGGAAGAACACCGAACGGAAGAACGCCCGCATGAAGCGCAGCCGGTTCACCAGCAGGGCCAGACTCAGCGAGAGCGCCCAGGTGGTGGGCACGATGAACGCGGCGAAGACGGTGAAGGTGCCGAGCGAGCCGACGAAGTCGTCGTTCGTCAGCATGTACCTGTAGTTGTCGAAGCCGATGAACTTGTCGGGCGTGACGGTGAAGCGGGCGTCGAAGAAGCTGAGCCAGAGGCTCCAGAGGATCGGCGCGTAGACGAAGATCGCCAGGCCGATGAGGAACGGCCCGGTGAAGAGCCAGAAGTTGAAAGTGGCGCTGCCCCGCAGCCCCCGCCGCGGCTTGGCCGGGGAGGCCGTTGCCGGGGCGGGGCCCGTGAGGTCGAGCTCGGTCGTCGTCGACATGTCGTGTTCCGTCCGCACGCCTATCCGAAGAGCTTCTTGAGCTCGCGGTTGACGGCCGTGTCCGCCTTGTCGAGGGCCGCCTCGGGGTCACCGCCCTTGCGGACGGAGTTGGCGAAGACGTCCTCCAGCGCCGTGATCATGGCCTGGGTCCAGCCGATGTTGTCGAAGTGGCCGAACTCGTTGAAGAGCCTGACGCCCTCGGCGGCGTTGCCCGTCTTGAGCTTGGTGGCGGACTTCGCGAGGGAGATGCGCGGCGGGATGTGGAAGCCGTAGGAGGTGGCCCAGTCCTCCTGGTACTCCTTCTGGTCGATCCACAGCCACTTGACGTATTCCTTGGCCGCGTCGACGTTCTTGCCCTTGGCGTTGACGAACATCGACCAACCGCCGTTGTAGACCGACTGCTTGCCGGAGTCGACGGTCTTCGGGAAGGGGAACACGCCCCAGTCGTCGCCGAGCGCCTCCTGGATCGCCGGCATCGCCCACATGCCGCAGAACTGGATGGCGCACAGGCCCTGGGTGAACGAGGAGGGGTCCCAGGACTCGGTCGGCGCGCCGAGGAGGAGGTTGCCGCTGGTGAACAGCTTGCGCATCTTCTTGATGCCCTCGACGACGCCCGGGGTGTGGTAGGCGATCTCGTTCTTCGCGGTGAGGGTGTCGGCGCCGGCCGACCAGATCATCGGGAAGATGACGCTGTGCAGGTCGTTGCCCATGTAGAGGCCCTTGACCTTGCCGGTGGTGAGCTTGGCGGCGGCCTCGGCCAGCTCGTCCAGCGTGGTCGGCACGTCGACCTTGGCCTTCTCCAGCATCGACTTGCGGTAGAAGAAGAACTGCGGGTCGTCGATCATCCGGACGCCGTATATCTTCCCGTCCACCGTGTGCGAGGCGATGTCGGCCGGGTTGAAGTCGGACTTGACCGGGTCGATGATGTCGGTCAGGTCCGCCACCTGGCCGCTTCTGACCAGCTGGATCTGCGGGTGGAACTCGAAGAGGTCGGGCGCGTTCTTGGTGAGCAGCGTCGCGAACAGCTTGCTCTCGAAGTCGGAGCTGGTGATCCACTGCGTGGTCACGTTGGCCTTGTCGTAGGCCTTCGCGTACTTCTTGATGGCCTGCTCGGTCCCGGCCTCGCCGTAGGCGTGGAAGTACTGGTTCAGGGTCGGGCCCGAACTCGACCCGCCGCTGCGCCCGTTGTTGCCACCGCACGCTGCCAGACCGCCGGCGGCGGCCAGACCCAGCGCGGCCTGCAGAACGGCTCGGCGGTTCCAGTTGGTGTTGCTCGATGCCGACATGGTGACGTCCTTGTCTCGAGTGCGGCTTGCGGCTCTGTGCCCTTGGCTCGGCGCCATGGCGCCGGATGGCTCAAATGGACCTGCGGTGCGGGACGTTAACCTTCGGCTAAGGCTTCGGCAAGGGGTTGGACGAAGTCTGCATGAAGCGTTGTACGTCGTTCGGGATATCGGACGTCAGGGAGGCGGGCGTCTCCCCGGCGCCGTCAGGAGGGCGGTGCCGTACGGCTCCTCACGAGGGTCGTGCGCTTGGTCGTCCGCTGCCCCACCGACTGCAGCGCCCCTTCGAGCGCCAGCGTGGCCGCGCCCAGGCAGGCGGGGTCCGTGGGGATGGAGGACAGGACGAACGAGGTGGCCGCCAGCGGGCGCTTCAGCGCGTGCCGGGCCACCTCCTCGCGCACCTCGCGCAGCAGCGGCTCGCCCAGCCGGGCCGCGACCCAGCTGCCGAGCACGACCACCTCGGGGTTGAGGACGTTCACCAGGTCGGCGATGGCCGCGCCGAGGTAACGGGCCATGTCCTTCAGGACCTTGACGGCCACCGGATCCTGCGCGGCGACCCCGGCCGCGAGCGCGTCGATGGTCGCGGTCTGGTCGCCGGGGTGCAACAGCGGGCTGTCGGGGCTCAGTTCGAGCAGGTTCCGCATGATGCCCGGGGCGCCCACATACGTCTCCACGCAGCCGTGGTTGCCGCAGTGGCAGAGCCGGCCGTCCAGCACCAGCGTGCTGTGGCCCCACTCGCCGGCGCTGCTGCTCACCCCCCGGTGCACCCCGCCGCCCAGGATCAGCCCGGCGCCGACACCGGTGCCGAGGATCACCACGACGGCGTCGCCGTGTCCGCGCGCGGCCCCGAACCAGAGCTCGGCGACCGCGCAGGCGCGCAGCGGGTTGTCCAGGTACAGCGGGTAGGCGATGTGCTCGGAGAGCAGGTCGAGCAGCGGCACGTCGTGCCAGTCCCAGTTGGGCGCGTACTCCGAGATGCCGGTGGCCCGGTCCACCTGCCCCGGCATGCTCACCCCGACGCCCAGCACCCGGGCCGCCTCCACACCGGCCTGCGCGACCACCGAGCCGGTGGCCGCGGCCACATGGGCGACCACCTTGTCGGGGCGGCTCTCGCCGGGGCGCATGGTCTCCTCGGCGCGCGCCAGGACGTTCAGCCCGAGGTCGAACAGCTCGACATGGACGTACGTCTCGGCGATGTCGACGCCGATCAGCGCGCCGCCCGAGGCGTTGACGGCGACCAGCCCGCGGGGGCGGCCGCCGGCCGACTCCTCGAAGCCGACCTCGGTGATCATGTCGAGGTCGAGCAGCTCGCCGACGAGCGTGGCGACGGTGGCCAGGCTCAGCCCGGTGGTCGCCGCCAGCTCCTGCCGCGAGGTCGGCGACTCGGCGATGATCTGCCGCAGCACCTCGTAGCGGTTCGCGGTGCGGATGTCACGGGATGTGCGCTTCACCGGGCCGGCCCCGTCCTTTCAGCTCAGGCCGGGGCGTCAGCGGCACCGGCGGCGTCAGGCTATGGGCTGCGACGACTTTCTACAAGGGGTTAGGAAAGGGGCTTTATAAAGTCAGTCGGCGAGCACGGCCCGAACGAAGTCGTTGGCGAATTTTGCCTCAGGGTCCAGGTCGCGCGCCAGTTCGCGGAAGTCGCCCAGCCGCGGGTACCGCGCGCGCAGCACCGGGGCGGACGTCGTGAAGACCTTGCCCCAGTGCGGCCGCGCGTCGAAGGGGTCCAGCGCCTCCTCCAGCACCCGCACCACCGGCAGCACGGCCGCCGTGTCCTCGATCCACGTGAAGTGCAGGGCCACGGTGTCCCGGCCGTACGCGGGGCTCAGCCACTGCTCGTCGGCGGTCATGGTCCGCACCTCGCAGGTCTGCAGCACCCCGGCGACCGTCTCCCGGACGCCGTCGACCGCGTGCAGCGCCGCCACGGCGTGCTCGCGCGGCAGCAGGTACTCCGACTGCAGCTCCGCCCCGCTGCTCGGCGTGAACTCCGCCCGGAAGTGCGGCAGTCGCTCCTGCCAGGGCCCCGGCACCCCGAACTGCTCGGTGCAGTTGACCGCGGGCATCCCCGGCACCGGGTGCATCTTCTCGGTCGCGGGCGCCGCCCACGGGAAGTCGGCGAGCGGCTGGTCGGTGCGCCGCTTGACCCACACCTGGCGGAAGCCCGGCGCCCGCCAGTCGGTGAACAGACTCACGCTGTACGCCGCTCCCATGACCGCCCCGAAGGTCTCCGAGTCCATTGCGGCGAGCGGGAGTTCGGTGAAGACGTACTGCTCGACGTCGAAGGACGGGACCAGGCCGAGGGTGAGGGCGGTGACCACGCCGAGGGCGCCCAGCGAGGTGACCGCGCCGCCGAAGCGGGGGTCGTCCCGGCCGATCGAGACCGAGGAACCGTCCGCCGTGATCAGCTCCACCTCGCGCACGGCCGCGGCCAGCGGACCGTTGCCGACCCCCGAGCCGTGGGTGCCGGTCGCCACCGAACCGGCCACCGAGATGTGCGGCAGGGACGCCATGTTGGGCAGCGCGAGGCCGTGGGCGTGCACCGCGCGGGCGAGTTCGGCGTAGCGGACGCCGCCGGAGACTCGTACCGTACGGGCCGTCCTGTCCACGTCGATCACCGGCGGCAGGTCGGCGATGGACAGCAGGACGCCCTCCGGTCCCGGCTCGGCGATCTCGTTGAAGGAGTGCCCGCTGCCCAGTACGCGGACCCGGGCGCTCGCGGCGACCAGCGCGCGGATCGCGTCGAGCGAGTACGGCCGGTGCAGCTCCTTGGCGGAGTAGGTGATGTTGCCGGCCCAGTTGGTGATCGTCTCCGTCATGCCTCACGTCCCTCTCGGAGAGTGTCAGTGCGTTGACCCTCTCATTGACCGGCACCTACCGTAGAGAGCGGTTTCTACAGTCTTTCCGCAGTTTTTCCGCACGCTCTGGAGGACCCCCGCCTTGTCCGAGCGCCCCCTGGCATTGTTCGCCATGACCGCCGAGAACGTGCCGCTCGTCTTCCCACCGGAGGTGCTGGCGCGGCTGCGGGAGGCCGTGGACATCGACCCCGCGCTGGTGGCCGAGGACCTCACCGATCCGGCGCTCGCGGACGTGCTGGCCCGCACCGAGATCCTGGTCACCGGCTGGGGCTGCCCCCGCCTGGACGCGGCGGTCCTGGACGCGGCCCCCAAGCTGCGGGCGGTCCTGCACTCGGCCGGTTCCGTCAAGGGCTTCGCCACGCCCGCGGTCTGGCGGCGCGGCATCGCCGTCTCCTCGGCGGCCGAGGCCAACGCGCTGCCCGTCGCCGAGTACACGCTCGCCATGATCCTGCTCGCCGGCAAGGACGTCTTCGTGCGCCGCGAGCAGATGCGCGCGGGGCGGGCCTTCCCCGGCTGGGGGATCGTGCAGGGGATCGGCAACCACGGACGGCGGATCGGGGTGATCGGCGCGTCGCGGATCGGGCGCCGGGTCGTCGAGCTGCTGAGGCCGTTCGATCTACGGCCGGTGCTCAGTGATCCTTACGTCGATCAGGCGGGCGCGGCGGCTCTGGGCGTGCCGCTGCTGCCGCTGGACGAACTGCTGCGGACCTCCGAGATCGTCACCGTGCACGCGCCGGAGACCCCGGAGACGCGCCGTCTGCTCGGCGCGCCGGAGCTGGCGCTGATGCCGGACGGGGCTGTGCTGCTGAACACCGCGCGGGGGTCTTTGGTGGACCATGACGCCCTTCTCGCGGAGCTGCGCACCGGGCGTATCTCCGCGATTCTCGACGTCACCGATCCGGAGCCGCTTCCGGTCGACTCGCCGCTGCTCAGCCTCCCGAACGTTTTCATCACCCCGCACCTCGCGGGCTCCCAGGGCAACGAGCTGGCCCGGCTGGGCGAGGCCGTCGTGGAAGAGGCGCGGCGGGTGGCGGCGGGGGAGCCGGTGGCGCATCCGGTGACGGAGGCGGAGCTGGGGCGGACGGCCTGACAGAACACGTTCAGGCACGCGAATCCGCCCATACGTCTATATATCGCACGCCGTGTAGGCCCCCCGTTCCGTCGCTCCCTCGCCGAAGGCATAACGTGAGGAGTCGTACGTCCGATCCGGGAGGAGAACACGGGATGGGCAGCCGAACCGCGCTGGTCGAGGATCTGATGGAGCGGTTCCCGCAGGTTCCGCGGGAAGCCGTCTTCAAAGAGGACCTGTTGCGGGGTGGCGTGGCCTTCGACCCGTCCGCCCTCAGCGACAACGAGTCCGGCGAGGTGAAGCCGAAGTCGTACTTCATCTTCTCCTTCGACCACGGCACACTGCCGGAACTGGGCGAGGCCGCGCTGCGCCGGCCGCCGGAGGAGATCATCCTCACCGGTGGGCCGTACGACCTGCGCAGGACCGTCGTCTCGGTGCGGGTGAACCCGGCCTCGCCGTACCGCGTCGCCGCCGACGACTCCGGCATGCTCGGGCTCTACCTCGACGGCAGGCGGATCGCCGACGTGGGCGTGCCGCCGATGCCGGAGTACTACAAGCACAAGCTCTCCAACGGGAAGTCCGTGATGGAGGTGGCCCCGACCATCCAGTGGGGCTACCTGATCTACCTCACCGTCTTCCGGGTCTGCCAGTACTTCGGGGCCAAGGAGGAGTGCCAGTACTGCGACATCAACCACAACTGGCGCCAGCACAAGGCGGCCGGGCGGCCGTACACGGGCGTCAAGGACGTGGACGAGGTCCTGGAGGCGCTCGACATCATCAACCGGTACGACACCGCCAAGGCTTCCACCGCCTACACCCTCACCGGCGGCGCGATCACCTCCAAGCTCCAGGGCCGTGACGAGGCCGACTTCTACGGCATGTACGCCAAGGCCATCGAGGAGCACTTCCCGAACCGCTGGATCGGCAAGGTCGTCGCTCAGGCGCTGCCGAAGGACGACGTGCAGCGGTTCAAGGACTACGGCGTGCAGATCTACCACCCCAACTACGAGGTGTGGGACGAGTACCTCTTCAAGATGTACTGCCCGGGCAAGGAGCGGTACGTCGGCCGGGACGAGTGGCACAAGCGCATCCTGGACTCGGCGGACGTCTTCGGGGCGCGCAATGTGATCCCCAACTTCGTGGCGGGCGTGGAGATGGCCGAGCCCTTCGGCTTCAAGACGGTCGACGAGGCCATCGCCTCCACCACCGAGGGCCTGCGCTTCTTCATGTCGAACGGCATCACGCCCCGCTTCACCACCTGGTGCCCGGAGCCGACGACCCCGCTCGGCAAGGCCAACCCGGCGGGCGCCCCGCTGGAGTACCACATCCGGCTCCTCCAGGCCTACCGCCAGACCATGGAGGACTACGGCCTCTCCTCGCCCCCCGGCTACGGCCCGCCCGGCCCCGGCCGCGCGGTCTTCTCGGTGAGCTCCTTCATGGACAGCCTTCCGGCACAGGAGCCGGTGGAGGTCTGAGGCGCGGGCCTCACATGACGCCCAGTTCCTTCAGGAGCGCGGTGACATGGCGGCCCGGTAGTGGTGTCCAGGTCGGGGTCGGCGCCAGTTTCGCGACGACCCCGGCCAGCCAGTCCGGGTCGCCGAGCAGGTGCACCGCCTTCGCGTCGGAGACCTTGCGGAAGAGGTCGTCCAGCAGAAACAGGTGCATATAGGTGTAGGAGCGCTCGTGGCGGTCGTAGAGGACTGTCCAGCCCGCCGCCGGATACCGGAGGTAGGCGCCGAGGAGGCACGCCTTGGGCCCCGACTCGACGTGTCCGCTCGCGAACGCGTTCGCGAAGGCCGCGGTGCGGGTGTTCTGCCATCTGCTGGCGGAGCCCTTCACCCTGGTGTGCACGACCCTCGACCACGGCACCGCCGAGAGCGGCTCGGTCGTCCCGCGCTCGTGGTGCTCCATGCCGTCGGGGGTGAGCACCACACAACTGCCCTTGCCGCGCTTGGGATCCCCGATGATCCAGCGGTCGCCGACCAGTTCCAGCGACCCCAGAAGCTGCGCCATGTTTCCCCCGTGATGATGTTTCCTCCGCCTCGGGGCCCTATTCTCCGTGACTGCTGTTTCTCGTGGGGCTGCGATTGATACGTTTCGGCCTCACGTCCGTACTCCTGGCCGGAACCCTGCGCCGAGGTGTGTCCTCGGTGAGGGGGGCCGAACTCCCGGTAACCAGAATTGAATAGCCTGCTTGTCAGTTGTGTGGGAGACGTGAAAGGCTCCTGTCCTGCCGCGAGGTTCCCCCCAACTCCTTTGCCAATATGGCGAGTTGACCTCGCTTTCGACGCAGGAGACTCATGCCCGACCTGCCGACTCCCCAGAACGCGGCCGAGGCCGCGCTGTTCTCGGAGTGCTGGGATGCCGTGCTCTCGTACGCCGATCTGTGCACGGCCGGCTCGGCCGCCGCCACCGAGCTGGCCACAGAGGCGTTCTCCCTGGGTATGCGCGAGGTCCGGGACGCGGAGGCCATCGCCGCCCGCGCCGGCCGCCGCCCCGCCCGACTGCCCCGCATACCCCTGCTGCTGACCGCCGTTCGCGGCACCGCGGCCGACTGGGAGACCCAGGGACTCGGACACCGCCTCGACCCCGACCTGAGGCTCTGGCTCAACTCCGAGAAGGCCGCCCGCTACAGCGGCCCCCCGCTCCAACGCCCCCTCGCCCTGCGCGGGTTGCGCGATCTCCAGGCCGCCGACGCCGAACTGCTGTGGCTGGCCGAGGTGGAGGCGCTGCCGCTACCGGTGGTGGCCCGCCGGCTCGGCCTCGACCCGGCCACCGTCGCCGACGAACTCACCCAGGTGCGCGGCCTGTTCCGGGACCGCAGCCACCGCAACCACCTCGACACCCCGATGGAACCGCAGTGCCGCAGCTATGCCCGGCTGCTGGACGCGGTCACCCGTTCCACCGCCGCCGACACCCCGGACGACCTCTCCCGGCACCTCGCGCGCTGTGTGGAGTGCGCCGAGGCCGCCGCCTGTCTGCGACTGCACGGCGGCGGACTGCCGGCGGCCCTCGCCGGCGGGGTGATCGGCTGGGGCGGGCTCGCCTACCTGGAGCGCCGCCGCCGGGCCGCCGAGGTGCGGCTGGGGGCCGGGCGCCCGATCGCCGCGCTGGAGGCCGGGCCGCCGAACCCCGGCGCGCACAAGGCGAAGGTCGTGCGCAACGGGCTGCTCGTCGCGGCCGTCCTGGTCTCGCTGCTGGCCCTCGCCGTCTCGATGATGCCGGGCGACGACATGGACAACGGCGAGGCCAAGCACGGCGGTTCGTCCGACGGGCAGCCGGTGGTGGCCGCGCCCACCACCTCGCTGCCGCCGGTCGGCTCGGGGACGCCCGTCTCCCCGGACCCCTCCGAGTCGTCGGCCACGAGCCCGTCCGGGTCGCCGTCCGGACCGAAGAACTCCGACCCGGAACCCCAGGGCACCTCCTCCGCGAGCGCGGAGAACCCGGACCCCGTGGAGAGCGCGCGGCCGCCGGTCTGCGAGGTCGCCTACGAGCTCGTCAACCAGTGGCCCGACGGCTTCCAGGCCGCCGTCACCGTGACCAGCGCCAAGGCGCTCACCGACTGGAGCGTCGTCTGGTCCTTCCCGGACGGGCAGAAGGTGACCCAGATGTGGGACGCGAGCTTCACCCAGAGCGGCGGGCGCGTCACGGCGAAGGCCGCCGACTACAACAAGTCGGTCTCCGCGGGCGGTTCGCTCTCCTTCGGCTTCCTCGCCTCCTGGCAGAGCAAGAACGCCCCGGCGTACGACTTCACCCTCAACGGGCAGGAGTGCGCCAAGTCCTGACGCCGGCAATCCGCGCAACCCCCTGGCGGATCAGAGTATGTCTGGTTAGCCTTACCTAAGTTTGACTGTGCGGTGTCTGAGCGCCGCGGAACCGGTCCGGGGGTAGGGGTGACAGAAGCTGGCCTGCCCGGCCGGAGCGTGCTGTGGGACGCCGTCGCCGGGCAACGCCGTGACGTGCTGCTCGGCTCGTTCCTCGGCATGGGGCACCAGGCGGGCGAGGCGCTGATCCCGGTGGTCATCGGCCTCGCCGTCGAACGCGGCGTGGTGGACGGCGACTTCGGCGGGCTGCTGCTGTGGCTCGGCGTCCTCGCCGTCGTCTACCTCTGCCTCTCCTTCAGCTGGCGCGCCGCCACCCGGGCCGCCGAACGTGCCTCCGTCGTCGCCGCGCACCGGCTCAGGGCCCGGCTCGTCACCCGGCTGCTCGCCCCCGAAGGCGGCGCCGACGAGGGCAGGTTGCAGGGCGAACTCGCCAACACCGCGACGGAGGACGCCCGTCGGGTCGGCGCGGTCACCATGGCGGTCGTCGTCGCCGTCTCCTCCACGGCGGGGCTCGTCGTCGCCGCGGTCGTCCTGCTGCGCATGTCCCTGCCGCTGGGGCTGCTCGTCCTGCTCGGCACACCGCTGCTGCTGTGGCTCGGCCATCTGCTGAGCAAGCCCCTCGAACACCGCAGCGCCACCGAGCAGGAGAGCGCCGCGCGTGCCTCCGGCGTGGCCGCCGACCTCGTCGCCGGGCTGCGGGTCGTCAAGGGCATCGGAGCCGAGCCGGCGGCCGCCGCGCGCTACCGGCACACCAGCCGACGGTCCCTGACCGCCACGCTCCGCGCGGCTCGGGCCGAGGCCTGGCAGAACGGTCTGCTGACCATCCTGACCGGCAGCTTCCTCGCGGTGGTCGCCCTCGTCGGCGGCCGCCTCGCCGCCGGCGGGGACATCGGCCTGGGGCAACTGGTCTCCTCCGTCGCCCTGGCGCTGTTCCTCATCGGACCGCTCTCCGAATTCTCCTGGGTCAACGCGGAGTTGGCCCAGGGGAGGGCGTCGGCGACACGCATCGAGGGGATTCTGGAGGCGCCGGGGGCGGTGGCGTCGGCGAGCGATCCGGTGGTCGTACGGCGCGTCGAGGGCCGCGTACGGCTACGGAGTCTCTTCTACGGTCCTCTCCGCGATCTCGATCTCGACATCGCGCCCGGCGAGACGGTCGGCGTCGTCGCCACCGAGCCGGGTGCCGCGAGCGCGTTGCTGGAACTGCTGGGGCGCCGGGCCGACCCGGACGAGGGCGCCGTAGAGCTGGACGGCACCGCACTGCCCGCGCTGACCCTCGCCGAGGCCCGCGCCGCGATCCTCGTGGCCGACCACGACGCGGACCTGTTCGAGGGAACCGTGCTGGAGAACGTCTCGGCGGCGATGCCCACGGGCGATCCCGGCACCGCGATCCGCGCCTCCGGGACCGACGAAGTGCTGCGCACCCTCCCCGACGGAGGGGACACCGCCGTCACCGCCCGCGGCCGCTCCCTCTCCGGCGGCCAGCGGCAACGCGTCGCGCTGGCAAGGGCGTTGGCCGCCGACGCACCCGTCCTCGTCCTGCACGAACCGACCACCGCCGTCGACAGCGTCACGGAGGTCCGGATCGCCGCCGGACTCGGACGGCTCAGACAGGGCCGCACCACCCTCCTGGTCACCAACAGCCCGGCGCTGCTCGCGGTGACGGACCGGGTCGTCCTCCTGGACGCGGGGCAGATCGCGGCCGTAGGAGCACACGACCGTTTGATCCACGAGCACACGACGTACCGCACGGTGGTGGCGTCATGACCGAGACCAGGGGCACCACGACCTTCGCCCCCACCCTCCTCCCCACCGCCACCCCGTCCCGCACCCGCGCCGCCGTGGCCGAACTCCTGCGCCCGCACCGCACGTTGGCGCTCACCGCCTTCGCCGTCATGGTCGGCGCCACCGCCATCGGCCTCCTCGTGCAACCCCTCCTGGGCCGCATCGTCGACCTGGCCGCCGACCACGGCTCCGCCGACGCCATCACCACCACCGCGGCCCTCCTCGTCGCCGTGTCCGTCGCCCAGGGCCTCACCACCGGACTCGGCCTCTCCCTGATCTCCCGCCTCGGCGAGACCACCCTGGCCCGCCTGCGCGAACGCTTCGTGGAACGCGCCCTCGGCCTCCCCCTGGAGCGCGTGGAGAAGGCCGGCGCCGGAGACCTGACCGCACGCGTCACCGCCGACGTCTCCCTGATCGCCGAGGCCGTCCGAAGTGCCCTGCCGGAGCTGGCCCGTTCACTCCTGACGATCGTCCTCACCCTCGGCGCGCTCGCCCTGCTGGACTGGCGGTTCCTGCTGGCCGCCCTGCTCGCGGTCCCCGTCCAGGTGCTCACCGCCCGCTGGTACGTGGCCCGGGCCGTCCCCCTCTACGCGGCCCAGCGGGTGGCCGCCGGCGCCCAGCAGCAGCAACTGCTCGACACCATCGGCGGCGCCCCCACCGTCCGCGCGTTCCGACTGGAGCGCGAGCACACCGAACGGGTCACCCAACGGTCGTGGTCCGTGGTCGAGTTGACCCTGCGCGGCCTCAAGCTCGTCCTCGGCTTCTACAGCCGGCTGCACATCGGCGAGTACATCGGCCTGGCCGCCGTACTGATCACCGGCTACTGGCTGGTCCACCAGGGCTCCGCGTCCATCGGCACGGCCACCGCGGCCGCCCTGTACTTCCACAGCCTCTTCAACCCGATCAACGCGGCCCTGGCCCTCCTCGACGACGCCCAGTCCGCCACCGCGAGCCTGGCCCGCCTGGTCGGCGTCACCGACGAACCGCCCGCCCCGCCCGGCCGCGCGCTGGAACCCGGCGCCGTCGAGGTCACCGTGCGGGGTCTGAGCCACGCCTACCGTCCGGGCCACCCCGTCCTGCACGACATCGACCTGACCGTCCGGCACGGCGAACGCGTGGCCCTCGTGGGCGCGAGCGGGGCCGGGAAGACGACCCTGGCCCGCCTGATCGCCGGCATCCAGGAGCCCATCGCGGGCAGCGTCCTGGTCGGCGGGCTGCCCCCGACGGAGATCTCCGGCTCCCTCGCCCTGATCACCCAGGAGACCCACGTCTTCGCGGGCCCCCTCGCCGACGACCTGCGCCTGGCCCGCCCGGACGCCACGGACGACGACCTGCGCACCGCGCTCGACACCGTGGAGGCCCTCGCCTGGGCCGAGGCGCTGCCCGAGGGCCTCGACACCGTCGTCGGCGACGGCGGCCACCGGCTCGACGGCGCCCGCACCCAGGCCCTCGCGCTGGCCCGGCTGATCCTCGCCGACCCGGCGTTCGTCGTCCTCGACGAGGCCACGGCGGAGGCGGGCAGCGCCGGGGCGCGCTCGCTGGAGAAGGCGGTCGCCCGTGCCGTGGACGGCCGTACCGCACTCATCGTCGCCCACCGGCTCAGCCAGGCGGCCGCCGCCGACCGGATCGTCGTCATGGACGGCGGCCGGATCGTCGAGAGCGGCACGCACGACGAACTCCGGGCGGCCGAGGGCCCCTACGCAGCCCTGTGGGAGGCGTGGTCGGACACCCGCGGCGACGGCCCGTGACCTATGCCCCCCGACCCCCTGGTTTTCATGCAACTCCCGTACCCCTGAACCCCGAAGGACCGCCGATGTTCCGCTCCCGCAGAGCCGTCGCCCGCTCCACCGCGGCGCTCGCCTCCACCCTCCTGGTTCTCGCCGCCGCCACGGCCTGCGGCGGCGACTCGGACGACGACACGTCGAACGCCGGTGCCGAGGCGAGCACGTCCGCCGACTCGGCCTTCCCGGTCACCATCGCCCACAAGTACGGCAGTACGACGATCAAGGCCGAGCCGAAGCGGATCGTCACCGTCGGCCTCACCGACCAGGACTCCGTCCTCGCCCTCGGCAAGGTGCCGGTCGGCACCACGGAGTGGCTCGGCGGCTACAAGGGCGCCATCGGCCCGTGGGCCCAGGACAAGCTAGGCTCGGCCGCCGCCCCGACCGTCCTCAAGGACACCGGCACCGGCCCGCAGATCGAGAAGATCGCCGCGCTCAAGCCCGACCTGATCCTCGCGGTCTACGGCGGACTCACCAAGGAGCAGTACACCTCGCTGTCCGCGTTCGCCCCCGTGGTCGCCCAGCCCAAGGAGTACAACGACTACGGCGTGCCGTGGCAGCAGCAGACCGAGATCATCGGCAAGGCCCTCGGCGAGCCCGCGGAGGCCACGAAGGCGGTCAAGGAGACCGAGGACCAGATCGACGCGGCCCTCACCCAACACCCCGAGTTCAAGGGCAAGTCGGCGGTGATGGCGACGCCGTACGAGGGCATCTTCGTCTTCGGCAGCCAGGACCCGCGCTCGCATCTGCTGACCGACCTCGGCTTCAGCCTGCCCAAGGACCTCGACAAGGTCATCGGCGACCAGTTCGGCGCCAACATCAGCAAGGAGCGCACCGACCTGCTCGACCAGGACGCCCTCGTCTGGCAGGTCGGGGATGTCACCAAGGATGCCGACAAGCTGCACAAGGACGCTTCCTACAAGGACCTGAACGTCGTCAAGCAGGGCCGCGAGGTCTACGTCGCCGAGTCCAGCGACTACGGCAACGCCCTGTCGATGAGCGACGTCCTGAGCCTCAGGTACGTCATCGAACGGCTGGTGCCGCAGCTGGCGGCGGCCGTCGACGGCAAGACCGACACGAAGGTGGAGCAGCCGGCGTCCTGAACGGCTTCTGAAAAAAGGGGGGCCGGTGTCAACACCGGCCCCCCTTTCCATGTGTTCAGCCGTCCATGCTCTCCGCGAGGCTGCGCGGCCGCATGTCGGTCCAGTGGGCCTCGACGTGCTCCAGGCAGGACTGCCGGGAGGCGGGCCCGTGGACCGTCCGCCAGCCGGCCGGCACGTCCACGAAGTCCGGCCACAGGCTGTGCTGGTTCTCGTCGTTGACGAGCACCAGGTAGACGCCCTCGGGGTCCTCGAACGGGTTGCTCATGCGGTTCCTTCCTCCGTGTGATCGCCGGCCGCCGCGACGATTCCCTCCAGCGCCCTGAACCAGCTCTCGGCCAGGCCCTGGACCGTCTCGCGCGACAACAGCCCTTCCAGATAAGCCCAGTGGGCACAGAGCACGGGTCCGTCGACCCGGTCCTCGGTCACCACGTTGATCTCCAGCGCGTGCCCCTGCCGCATCTCGTCGGCGGGCCCGATGTCGGCCACGTCCTCCTCGGGCGCGTACGACCAGTCGGTGTCCTCCGAAATCCCGAACCGCCCCAGGTAGTTGAACTCGACCTGGGCCTGTTCCCGGCCCGCCAGCACCTCGCGGGTACGGGGGTTGAGGTACCGCAGCAGGCCGTGACCGACCCCGTTCGCGGGCAGCGAGGACAGATGCTCCCGAACGCGCCGTATGGCGTTCCGGACCGCCCCGGCACCACCGGCGAAGACCTCGGCGGGGTCGACCGGCCCGGTGTCCAGCCGCACCGGGTAGATGCTGGTGAACCAGCCCACCGTGCGGGACAGATCCACCGCGTCCCCGCCCAACTCCTCCTCACGGCCGTGCCCTTCGAGATCGACCAGCACGGCGCCGCCCGAACTCCCGGCCTGTCGCCGCCAGTCGGCGAATGCCAGGGCGAGGGCCGCGAGCAGCACGTCGTCGACCCCGGCCCCGAAGGCCGCCGGCACGGTCGACAGCAGCGGCCCGGTCTGCTCGGCGGGCAGCCGCAGCACGACTTCCCGTCGGGTGGCGGTGGTGTCGCGCTCCGGGTCCGGCTCCCGCAGCAGGGGCAGCGGTTCGGTGGCCTGGTGGTCCCACAGGGGCAGTTCGGCCTCACGTGCCGGATCCCGCGCCAACTCGCCGAGCAGCCGCGACCAGGTGGCGAACGAGGTCTCCACCGGCGCGAGTTGTGCCGGTCGCCCGGCCGAGACGTGCTGCCAGGCCGCCGCCAGATCCGGCAGCAGCACCCGCCAGGACACCCCGTCCACCACCAGGTGGTGCGCCATCAGCAGCAGCCGCCCGGGCTCGGCGCCCGCGTCGAACCACACGGCCCGCACCATGGCGCCGGTGTCAGGGTCCAGCAACTGCCGTGCCGCATACGCGTGTTCTCGTACGGCGTCATTGAGCGCCTCGGCGTCCAGCCCCGCCACGTCCACGCGCTGGATCCACCCGGCCGCGTCCACGGTCCCGGCCGCCGGAACGTGCAGCGACCAGTCCTCGACGGCATCGAGGGACGGCCGTACGAGGGTCGCCCGCAGCAGGTCGTGCCGGTCCGCGAGCGCCTGGAGGACGGCGGTCAGGCCCGGCAGGTCCAGGGCGGCGGGCGTGCGGACGAGCGCCGACTGGTGGTAGGTGGAGAAGGGGCCGCCCAGTTCGCGCAGCCAGTGCATCACCGGCGTGAGCGGGATCGTGCCGGTGCCGTCGTCCTCGGGGCGCGGGGCCTGCGCGGGTGCGGACTCGGCGACCGCGGCCAGCGCGGCGACCGTGCGGTGCCGGAACACCAGCCGGGGGCTGATCCGGATCCCGGCCGCCCGGGCCCGGCCGACGAGCTGCATCGCGACGATGCTGTCCCCGCCGAGGACGAAGAAGTCGTCGTCCACACCGACCTGTTCGAGGTTCAGCACCTCGGCGAAGACCGTGCAGAGCAGCTCCTCCAGCGCGCCCGAGGGCGCCCGGCCGGAGGACAGGGCCGAGAAGTCGGGCGCGGGCAGCGCGGCCCGGTCCAGCTTGCCGTTGGCCAGCTCCGGGAAGCGGTCCAGGGCGACCACGGTCGCCGGGACCATGTGCTCCGGCAGCCGCGCCCCGACGTGCGCCCGCAGCTCGCCCGGGTCCGGCACGGCACCCGGCGCGGGGACCACGTAGGCCACGAGCAGCTTGCGCGGCCCGTCCTGACGCACCGTCACCAGTGCCTGTCCGACCGCCGGGTGACCGGCGAGCACGGACTCGATCTCGGCCGGCTCGATACGGAAGCCACGGATCTTCACCTGGTCGTCGGCCCGGCCCAGGTAGTCGACGCGCCCGTCGGCCGTCCAGCGGGCCAAGTCGCCGGTGCGGTACAGCCGTTCGCCGGGTCCGCCGAACGGATCGGCGACGAACCGCTCGGCCGTCAGCCCGGGAGCGCCCAGGTAGCCCCGGGCGAGCCCGCCGCCCGCCAGATACAACTCACCCGTCACGCCCGGGGGCACCGGCTGGAGCCCCGCGTCCAGGACGTACGCCCGCGTCCCGGCCACCGGCCGTCCCACGAGCGGGCGTTCGCTGTCGCGGACCCGGCCCACCAGGGCGTCGACGGTCGACTCGGTCGGCCCGTACAGGTTGAACGCCTCGGTGCCGTCGAGCCCGGCCAGCCGCTGCCACAGGGCCACCGGCACCGCCTCGCCACCCACGCCGACGACCGCCAGCGGGCAGCCGTCGCCGAACAGATCGGCCATCTGCGCGAAGAACGACGGCGTGACCTCCAGGAAGTCGAAGCCGTGCCGGACCACGGCCGCCGCGAGCAACTCCGGGTCCCTGCGCACCTCTTCGGACACGATGTGCACGCAGTGCCCGTCGAGCAGCCACAACTGCGGCTGCCAGGAGGCGTCGAAGAAGAACGACCAGGCGTGCCCCGCCCGCAGATGCCGCCGTCCGGCCGCCTCGATCGCCGGCCGGTAGAGCGTCTCGCGGTGGCTGTGGAAGAGGTTGCCCAGGGTCTCGTGGGTGATGACCACGCCCTTGGGGCGGCCGGTGGAGCCGGAGGTGTAGATGACGTAGGCGGGGTGGCGGGGGCTGAGATCGGCCGTGACCTCGGACGCGTCCATGTCCACGAGCCGCTCGACGACATCCGGATCGTCCAGGACGAGCGTCTCGGCGTCCGGGGGCAGGGCCGCTTTGAGCGCTCCTGTCGTGAGCGTCAACACCGGGCGGGCGTCGGAGAGGACGTCCGCCGTGCGCTCCACGGGAGTGTCGGGGTCGAGCGGCAGATAAGCGGCCCCCGCCTTGTGCACCGCGAGCACGGCCACGAGGAACTGCGCGGTCCGCGGCAGCGCCAGCGCGACGAACCGCTCAGGCCCGGCGCCGAGTTCGACCAGGAGACGGGCCAGCCGGTTGGTCTCCGCGTCCAGTTCCGCGAAGGTCAGCTCGACGCCCTCAGAGGCCACGGCGGGCAACTCCGGGTGCCTGCGCACCTGTTCCGCGAAGAGCGCGGGCACGGTGGTCGGCGCGCCGAGGACCGGACGGCTCTGCCAGCCGTCGGTCAGCATCCGCCGTTCGTCCTCGTCGAGGATGTCGACCCGCCCGATGGACAGCCCGGGGTCGGCGACGACGGCGCGGAGCACCCGCCGCAGCCGGTCCGCGAAGGACTGCGCGGTCGCGTGGTCGAAGAGGTCGGCACTGTACTCCAGCGCCCCGTCGATCCCGCTTCCGTCCGCCCGCTCCGCGAAGTCGAAGGAGAGGTCGAACTTGGCCGTCGTACCGGCCACTTCGTCCCGCTCGGCCCGCAAGCCGGGCAGCAGTTCGCCCTGCTCTCCACCGGCCGCCAGGTACACCACCATCACCTGGAACAGCGGATGCCGGGCGAGCGAGCGGGCAGGGTTCACCGCCTCCACGAGCCGCTCGAACGGCACGTCCTGATGGTCGAAGGCCGCGAGGTCGGTCTCCCGCACCCGGGCCAGCAGCTGGGCGAAGGTCGGATCGCCGGAGGTGTCGGTGCGCAGCACCAGGGTGTTGAGGAAGAACCCGACCAGATCCTCCAGCGCCGCGTCGGTGCGTCCGGAGATCGGGCTGCCGATCGGAATGTCGTGCCCCGCGCCCAGCCTGCTCAGCAGACTCGCCACGGCGGCCTGGAGCACCATGAAGACACTGACTCCGTGCTCCCGGGCCAACCGGTGGACCTGTGCGCTGAGTTCGGTGTCGAGCGCCAGGTCGGCGGAGCCGCCCCGATAGGTCGACTCCAGCGGCCGCGGCCGGTCGACGGGCAGTGCCAGCTCCTCGGGCAGCCCGGCCAACGCCTGCTTCCAGTAGGCGAGTTGCTCCGCGCCGACCTCCGACAGCAGCCGCTCCTGCCAGAGCGTGTAGTCGGCGTACTGCACCGGCAGCGGCTCCCACTCGGGCGCCTCGCCCGCCCTCCGGGCCGCGTAGGCGAGCGCCAGATCCCGGTGCAGCGGGGCCTCCGACCACTCGTCCCCGGCGATGTGGTGCAGGAGCAGGAGCAGCGTCCAGTCCCGCTCGCCGGTGCGGAACACGTGGACGCGCAACGGAGGTTCGCGGTCCAGCTCGAAGCCGTACGCCCCGGCCCGGGCGAGCCACTCGGGGAGGCCGGCCGGATCGACGTCCTCCACCAGGAAGGGCACCTCGGCCGGGAGGACGAGCTGGTAGGGCCGTCCCTCCTCGTCGGGGAAGACCGTCCTGAGCGTCTCGTGCCGGCCGGCCAGATCCCGCACGGCCGCCCGGAGCGCCTCGATGTCCAGGTCCCCGGTGAGCCGCCAGGCGGAGGGGATGTTGTACGTCGGGTTCGGGCCCTCCACCCGGTACAGCACCCACAGCCGCCGCTGGGCGGAGGAGAGCGGGAGCCGCTCGGGGCGGGCGGCCGGGGTGAGCGCGGGACGGGCGCCGCCGGTGGCGCTCGCGGTCAGACGCTGGCCGAGCAGAGACACCGTCGGCGCGTCGAACACCGTGCGCAGCGAGACCTCCGCCCCGAAGGCCGCCCTTACGGCGGACACCAGCCGCATCGCGGCCAGCGAGTGACCGCCGAGGGCGAAGAAGTCGTCGTCGACGCCGATCCGGTCCGCGCCCAGCACCTCCGCGAACAGCCCGCGCAGGATCTCCTCCCGCGGATCGCGCCCCCGCCCGCCCGCGCCGCCACCTGCCGTGAGGTAGACGGCGGGCAGGGCACGGCGGTCGAGCTTGCCGTTGGCGGTGAGGGGCAGGGCGTCCAGCGGGACGAAGGCGGCAGGGACCATGGCTGCGGGCAGCGCGTCGGCCGTGTACCGGCGCAGTGTCTCCGGGGCGCAAGCCGCTCCCTTGGCCGGGACGACGTACGCCACGAGCACCTGCCCGTGTGGCACCACGACGGCCTGGCCGACCGAGCCGTGCCGGGCGAGTACGGCCTCGATCTCGCCGGGCTCGACCCGCACCCCGCGGATCTTGACCTGGTGATCGGTCCGGCCGAGGTAGTCCAGCGTGCCGTCGGCCCGCCACCGGGCCAGGTCGCCCGTACGGTACATCCGGGCGCCGGGTCCGCCGTACGGGTCCGCGACGAACCGCTCGGCGCTCAGGCCGGGGCGGTCGAGGTAGCCGCGCGCCAACTGCACGCCTGACAGGTACAGTTCGCCCGGCACACCGGGCGGGACGGGCCGGAGCGCAGAGTCCAACACGTACGTGCGGGTGTTCCAGACGGGACGCCCGATCGTCACCTCCCCGGCACCCGGCACCACTTCACCGGCCGTGACATCGACCGCCGCCTCGGTCGGCCCGTACAGGTTGTGCAACTCGACGCCGGGCAGCACCCGGCGGAACCGCTCCGCCACCGCGACCGGCAGCGCCTCGCCGCTGCACATCACCCGCCGCAGCCCGGTGCACCGCGTGGCAGCCGGTTCCGCGAGGAACACCTGGAGCATGGATGGCACGAAGTGCGCGGTGGTGACGCCCTGTTCGCGGATCAGGTCGGCGAGATAGGCCGGGTCGCGATGCCCGTCCGGCCGGGCGACCACCAGGGCGGCCCCGGTGATCAGGGGCCAGAAGAACTCCCACACGGAGACGTCGAACCCGGACGGCGTCTTCTGCACCACCCGGTCCTCGGCTGTCAGCCCGTAGGCGTGCTGCATCCACAGCAGCCGGTTGGCGATGCCCTCGTGCGGCACGACCACGCCCTTGGGGCGGCCTGTCGACCCCGAGGTGTAGATGACATAGGCCGGGCTCAACGGGTCGTAGGACGACGGCAGTTCGCCCTCCGGCCCCTCCGGCAGGCCCTCCTCGATCACGCACACCGGCCGGGCCTCCGCCAGCATGAGTGCCCGCCGCTCCGGCGGCTGGTCGGCGTCCACCGGCAGATAGGCGCCACCGGCCCGGTGTACGGCCAGCAGCGCGACGACGAGGTCCAGTGATCGAGGCAGCGCCACGGCCACCGTGCGCTCCGGACCCACCCCCATCCCGGCCAGCACCCTCGCCGTCCGCTCGACGCGTTCGTCCAACTCGGCGTAGGTGAGCCGCTGTTCGCCGAATACCAGGGCGAGGGCGTCCGGAGTGCGTGCGGCCTGTGAGCGGAACAGCTCCGGCAGAGTGGTCGCAGGAACCTCGTGTGCGGTGTCGTTCCAACCGGCGAGAGCCTGCCGCTCGGTCTCCTCCAGCACCTCCACATCCCGTACGGGGCTGGAAGGTTCGCTGGCCACCTGCTCCAGCAGGCGCACCAGCCGCCCGGCCATCCGCTCGGCGGTCGTGTCGTCGTACAGGTCGAGCGCGTACTCCAGGATCAGCGAGAGCCGGTCCGAGTCGTCCACGAAGGTGAAGTGGAGGTCGAACTTGGCCTCACCGGTGTCCATCTCGAACCACTCGGTCGGCAGGCCGAGCACGTCCGGGTCGCCGTCGGGCCGGTAGTGGTAGCCGAGCATCACCTGGAAGAGCGGGTTGCGGCCCGCCGCCCGGGGCGGGTTGACCGCCTCGACGACCCGGTCGAAGGGCAGGTCCTGGTGCTCGAAGGCGGCCAGCGCCGACTCCCGGACGCGGCCGAGGAGTTCACGGAAGGAGACGGAGTCGTCGGACAGGTCGGTCCGCAGGACGAGCGTGTTGACGAAGAACCCGACCAGGTCGTCCAGTGCGTCGTCGGTCCGGCCCGCGATGGGGGAGCCCAGCGGGATGTCGTCCCCGGCGCCGAGTCGGTGCAGCAGGGCCGCGGTCGCCGCCTGGAACAGCATGAACATGCTGGTGCCGGTGGCCCCGGACAGCTCCCGCAGGGCCCGCCCGGTGTCGGCGGACAGCTCGACGCGGACCTTGCCGCCGCGCCCGGTGGGTACTTCCGGGCGCGGGCGGTCGGCGGGGAGGGCGATCTCCTCGGGGAGATCGCGCAGCGCCTCGCTCCAGTACGCGGTCTGCTCCGCGCCGACCAGGCCGAGCAGCTCGTCCTGCCAGAGCGTGTAGTCGGCGTACTGCACCGGCAACGGCGTCCACTCGGGCACCCGGCCCGCGATACGGGCCTCGTACGCCCGGCCCAGGTCGGTGAGGAACGGCCGGTCCGACCACTCGTCGGTGGCGATGTGATGCAGGACGAGCGCGACTACCTGGTCCTCCGCGCCTCGTCGGAACACCGCGGCCCGGAGCGGCGGTTCGGTGCTCAGGTCGAACGGCCGCCGCTGAGCCTCGGAGATCAGCGCGGGCAGCTCCTCCTCGGAGCAGTCGACCACCCGGAACTCCGGCTCGGCCCCGCCGATCACCTGGTAGGGCTCGCCGTCCTCCTCCAGGAACCGTGTCCGCAGCGCCTCATGACGATCCGTCACATCTAGCAGCGCCACCCTCAACGCATCCAGGTCGAGCCGTCCCCGAAGCCTCACGACCAGCGGGAAGTTGTACGCCACCCCGCCGCCCGTGATCCGCTCCACCAGCCACAGCCGCCGCTGGGCCGCCGACAGCGGGATACGAGAGGGTCGTTCGGCGACCGGCACGGGCACCGGACGGGCGGGCCGCAGCCCCGTGTCCGCGCGCAGCGCCAGCGTCTCCGGAGTCGGTGCCTCGAACAGGTCCCGGATGGCCAACTCCGCGCCCAGCTCGGTGCGGGCCCGGCTGATCAGCCGGGTGGCCAGCAGTGAATGGCCGCCCAGGTCGAAGAAGTTGTCCTCTGCCCCGGTGCGCGGCAGCCCCAGCACCTCGGCGAAGAGCCGGCACAGCACCTCCTCGACGGGGGTGCTCGGCCCGCGTCCCTCGGACAGGGCCACCGCGGGCTCCGCGTCCGGCAGGGCACGTACATCCAGCTTGCCGTTGTCGTTCATCGGCAGGCCCGGCAGGACCACGAAGGCGGCCGGGACCATGTAGGCGGGGAGCCGTTGGGCCAGGTCGTCCCGAAGCCGCCGTACGAGAGCCCCGTTGCCGCGGGTCGCGGTGGGCGTGTTGGCGTAGGGGGCGGTGCCCCGGTCGGCTCGGGGGAGGTACAGGCCGGAGGTGCGCGCCGGCTGCTTGCGGGTGCGGACGAACACGGCGTCGAAGTAACCCGGTTCGTCCGACCAGGTCGTCAACACGCGGTGTTCCGCGCGGAGTTCGCGTAGCTCCTCCGGCTCCACGCCCTTCGGCTCCACGCCCTCCCGGACCGACCCGACAGCGCGCCCCGCGTCCATCGCCCGCGTCGCCGCGAGATCCTCCGCCGTACGGGCGTCCGGAATCCGGCGCACCCGCAGCATCTCGGCCCCCTCCAGGCGGGCCTGGAGCGCACTCCGCCCGGCCCACTCCGACACCGGGGCGTCCCGCAGATCGAGGGCGCCGGGACCGTCGTACAGGACGACGTCGTAGCGGTAGCGGGTCAGTTCGTTCTGGTGGCGGCCCTCCTTGGTGCGCAGGTCGACGCCCACCCCGAGGGTGCTGAACCAGTCGGGGTCGACGAGGAGTTCCTTCTCCAGGGCGAGGCCGCGGTCGACGGCCCTGCGCAGGTCCTGGGGTTCCGTGCGGGCGAGTTGGATGCCGGTCTGGAAGATCCGGGCCTGCCGCAGGTCCCGTACGTCGCCGAGGAACAGCGCGCCGCCGGGGGCGAGGAGCTCCATCGCCCCGCGGATCACCTTGCGCAGATGGTCCAGGCTCGGGAAGTACTGCACGACGGAGTTGATGACGATCGTGTCGAAGAATCCGTCGGGCAGTCCGTCGGTCACCTCGGCCGCCTGGCACCGGAGTTCGACCTTGCGGGCCAGCTCCGGATCGGCCTTCAGGTCCTCGCCCAGCTTGCGGATGACGGGTGCGGCGAAGTCGGTCGCCCAGTACGCCTCGACGTCCCGGGCGAGCCGGGACAGCAGCAGGCCGGAGCCGACGCCGATCTCCAACACGTGCTTCGGCCGCAGGGACTTGATGCGCCGGACGGTCGCCTCGCGCCACTCCCGCATGTGCTCCAGCGGGATCGGCGTGCCGTCGTAGGAGCTGTCCCAGCCCGCGAAGTCCTCGGCGAAGACGGCCGTGTCGATCTCGGTGTACTCGGCGGAGTAGATCTCCCGCCACTCGCCGATCTGCTCCGACTCGGCCTTGCGCAGGGCCTCTTCGTCGGGTTCGGCCGGGACGACATAGCCCACCAGCCGCTTGGTGCCGGGTGCGGAGGTGTCGTCACGGGCGATCACGGCGGCCCGGGATACCTCGGGGTGCTGGGCGAGCGCGGTCTCGATCTCGCCCAACTCCACCCGGTAGCCACGGATCTTGACCTGGTCGTCGGTGCGCCCCAGGAAGTCCAGGTTGCCGTCCGGGCCCCGCCGTACGAGGTCTCCCGTGCGGTACATGCGCTCGCCGGGCCGCCCGTACGGGTCGGCGACGAACCGCTCGGCGGTCAGCCCCGGCCGGTCCAAGTAGCCGCGGGCCAGGCCCACTCCGGCGATGTACAGCTCACCGGCCACCCCGTCCGGCACCGGTCGCAGCCAGGTGTCGAGGACGCGGGCGCGGGTGGCCCGGATCGGGCGGCCCACCGTCGGGGTGGCGCTGTCGAGGGTGCCGCCACCGAGGGTGTTGATCGTGTACTCGGTGGGCCCGTACAGGTTGTAGCCGTACGTCCCCTCCGTGTCCCGCAGCGTGTTCCACACCGTCTCCGTGACCGCCTCGCCGCCCAGCAGCACCAGCGGCGGCCGGTGCCCCTCCAACAGGCCCTCCTCGATGAGGAGATGGGCGTAGGTCGGGGTCACGTTCACCACGTCGACCCGGTGCTCCTCGCAGTACGCCACCAGCGCGGTCGCGTCCCGGCGCAACTCCTCGTCGCAGACGTGCACTTCATGTCCCTCGACGAGCCACAGCAGCTCCTCCCAGGACATGTCGAACGCGAACGACACGGTGTGCGCGATCCGCAGCCGCCGTCCGCCGGCCGAGGCGATCGCCGGGGCGAAGATCTCCTTCTGGTGGTTGAGCTGCATGTTCGTCAGGCCGATGTACGGCGTGACGACACCCTTGGGGCGGCCGGTGGAGCCGGAGGTGTAGATGACGTAGGCCGGGTGGTCGAGGCTGAAGGTCCGGGAGACGGGCTCGTCGGAGAGGCCGTCGAGTTCGGCGCGCGTCTCCGCCGAGTCGAGCAGGACGCGCGGGACCTCTCCGGTCAGCGTCCGGGACACCGCCTCCGTGGACAGCAGGAGCAGCGGCCGGGCGTCGGCCAGCATCAGCGAGAGCCGCTCCGCCGGGTGGTCCAGCTCCAGCGGCAGATACGCGGCGCCCGTCCGCAGGACGGCGAACAGCGCCACCACGGTGTCGATCGAGCGCGGCAGCCCGAGCGCGACCACTTGCTCCGGACCGGCCCCGCGCGCGATGAGCAGCCGGGCCATCCGGTTGCAGCGGGCGTCGAGTTCGGCGTACGTCACCGGCTGCTCGCCGAAGACGAGGGCCGTCGCGTCGGGGGTGCGGGCGGCCTGCGCGGTGAGCATGTCGGCGACCGTCTCGTGCGGGACATGCTGGCGCTGGGCCTCTTCCTCGCGCGCCAACACGACCGTCTCGGCCGGGAGTTGCGGGTCGAGCGAGCCGACGGGTGCGGACGGATCGGTGACCAACCGGTCCAGCAGGAGGGTGAAGCGGTCCAACAGGCTGTGCGCGTAAGGGGCGTCGAGGAGGTCCGGGCGGTAGGTGAGGGTGACCCTGACCTGCTCGCCGGGCGTGACCACCAGGTTCGCCGGATAGTGCGTGGCGTCCACGTTGGCCACGGCGGTCGCGCCGTGCCGCTCCCGCAGTTCGGCGAGCCGCTCGTCGGTGTCGGCGTTGCGCAGCACGAACAGCGTGTCGAAGAGCCGGCGGTGGCCCGACTCGGCCTGGAGGACGCCGAGGCCCAGATACTCGTACGGCATCACGGCGAGGCGCTCGCCCTGGATCCGGCGCAGCAGATCGAGGACGGGCTCGCGCGGGTCGAAGGCGATACGCGCGGGGACCGTGTTGAGGAACATCCCGATGACGTTCTCGACGTCCGGCACCTCGGTCGGCCGCCCGGCGACCGTCGTACCGAAGGCCACGTCGGTGCGGCCCGTGGCGGTGGCCAGGACCAGCCCCCAGGCCGCGTTGAGCACGGTGTTGAGGGTCAGGCCGTGGCCGCGCGCGGTCTCCCGCAGCCGCGCGGTCGCGTCCGGGGCGAGGACGGCGTCCAACTGCTCCGGGATCACCGGCTCCAGACCCCGGTCCGAGACCGTGGGCACCAGGAGCGTCGGCTCCTCGAAACCGGCGAGGGCGGACCGCCAGGCGGCCGTCGCCGCGCCGTCGTCCTGCCGCTCCAGCCAGGTCAGATAGTCGCGGTACGAGCCCGGCCGGGCCAGCCCCGCCGGGGCGCCGCCGCTCTCGTACAGCGCGAACAGCTGGTCCAGGAAGACCCAGGCCGACCAGCCGTCCCACAGGATCAGATGCCGGCCCACGATCAGCCGGTCGCCGCGCTCCTCGCCGAGCCGCACCAGCACCATCCGGAACAGCAGCGGGCGGGACAGGTCGAAGCGGCGGGCGCGCTCCTCGTCGAGCAACTCGCCCATGCGGTTGTCCTGTTCGGCCTGGGACAGCCCCGACAGGTCGACCTCCCGCAACGGCACACCGGCGTCCCGCACGATGAACTGGACCGGCTGCCGCTGTCCCTCGCTGGTGAACCCGGCGCGCAGGCTCGGGTTGCGGTCCAGCAGCGTCCGGGTCGCCGCCAACAGCCGCTCGGCGTCCACGCGTTCGGCGAAGTCGAAGGACTCGTGGACCGTGTAGACGTCCAGGGCGCTGTCGTCGTAGGTCGAGTGGAAGAACAGCCCTTCCTGGAGCGGGGCCAGCGGCCACACGTCCTCGATCCGGCCCGGGGCGAGCCGCTCGACGCGCTCCCGCTCCTCCTCGGTGAGCCTGAACTCGGGTGCCTGCGAGGGAGTTTCGGTGCCCTCGACGACCCCGGCCGCCCCAGCCAGCGCGGCCGGGGTGCGGTGCTCGAAGACGTCCCGGGGACCCAGCACCAGGCCCGCCCGATGAGCCCGGCTGGACACCGCGATCGAGCTGATGCTGTCGCCGCCCAACAGGAAGAAGTCGTCGTCGACACCTACGTCCGCGACCTTCAGTACGGCGGCGAAGATCTCGGTGAGCAGCTCCTCGCGCGGGCCAGCCGGTGCGCGGTGCACGGTCGCCCGTACGGCTCGCGGGGCGGGCAGCGCGGCCCGGTCCAGCTTGCCGCTCGGGGTGAGCGGCAGCTCGTCCAGGACGACCCAGGCGCCGGGGAGCATGGGGGAGGGCAGGTCCCGGGCCAACGCCTCGCGGAGGGCGTCGACTTGGAGATCCCGGCCGACGACGTAGGCGACGAGCATGTCGTCCTGTACCGTCACCGCGGCCTGCGTCACGCCGTCCAGGCGGCCCAACGCGTCCTCGACCTCGCCGAGTTCGACCCGGTTGCCGCGCAGCTTGACCTGGCGGTCGGTGCGGCCCAGGTACTCGATCACGCCGTCCGCGCGGCGGCGGACCAGGTCACCGGTGCGGTACATGCGGCTGCCGGGCGGGCCGTACGGGTCGGCCGTGAAGCGCTCGGCGGTCAGCGCGGGGCGCGCGTGGTAGCCGCGGGCCAGCTGGACGCCGGTGAGATACAGCTCGCCGGGGACGTCGTCGGGGACCGGGCGCAGGCAGGAGTCCAGGACCCGCAGACCGGTGTTCCAGACCGGGCGGCCGATCGGCACGGAGACTCGGTCGGACGTGCCGTCGTAGAGGTGGTGTGTGACGTCGACCGCGGCCTCCGTCGGGCCGTACAGGTTGTGCAGCGGCACCCCGGTCAGCGCGTGCCAGCGGCTCGCGGCGGCGGCCGGGAGCGCCTCGCCGCTGCTCAGCACCCGGCGCAGGGAGGCCGCCCAGCCCGGGTCGTCCGTCACCTGCGCCGAGCCCAGGAAGGCCTCCAGCATCGACGGCACGAAGTGCATCGTGGTGATGCGCTGCTCACGCACCAGCCCGGCCAGGTAGACGGGGTCGCGGTGGCCGTCCGGCCGGGCCAGCACCACGGCCGCGCCCTCCAGGAGCGGCCAGAAGAACTCCCACACCGACACGTCGAAGCTGGACGGCGTCTTCTGGAGCACCCGGTCGTCGGCCCGCAGCCCGTAGGCGCCCTGCATCCAGGCGAGCCGGTTGAGGATCGCCCGGTGGGTGACGACCACGCCCTTGGGGCGGCCCGTGGAACCGGAGGTGTAGATGAGGTAGGCGGGGTCGTCGGGGCGGGTGGGGATCGCGGGGGCGGGGGAGACCTCGTCGAGAGCGTCGAGCACGACTACGGGAGGAACGTTCCGCCCCGGCGGCGTGGCAGCAGGGTTTCGCCTGGCCGAAGGGTTCCGCCCCGGCAGCCGGTCCGCGCTCCCGGACACGGTGACCACCGCGGCCGCCCCGGAGTCGGCCAGCATGTGCGCCACCCGGTCCGCCGGATAGTCCAGGTCCACCGGCAGATAGGCGGCCCCCGACTTCAGCACGCCGAGCAGCGCGACCATCAGCTCCGCCGAGCGCGGGACGGCGACCGCGACGAACGTCCCCGGACGGGCACCGCGGCTCCGCAGCCGGGCGGCCAACGCCTCGGCGCGGGCGTCGAGTTCGCCGTACGTGAGGGTCTCGCCCTCGAAGACGACGGCCGTCGCCTCCGGCGTCCGGTCCACCTGTGCGGAGAACGCCTCGGCCAAGGTGCCGGTGGGCACGGGGTGTTCCTCGCCCGCCGGGTGGGCCCGCAGCGCCTCGTCGGCCGAGAGCAGCTCGATCCGGGCGGCCGCCTGGTCCGGGTTCTCGGCGAGCGCCTCCAGCACCCGGACGAGCCGCTCACCGAGCGTCCGCACGAAGTCGGCGTCGAGGCGTTCCGCGTGGTGCTTGAGCCGCAGGTCGAGACGGGCGCCCGGCTTGACGATCAGGGCCAGCGGATAGTGCACGGTGTCGTGGAAGGCGTCCCCGGTGATCCGCACCCGACCCGAGGCGTCCCGCAGGTCGCTCTCGGCGGGGTAGTTCTCGAACACGACGAGGGTGTCGAAGAGTTCACCCGCGCCCGCGTGCCCGGCCAGCCGCTGGATCTCCGCGAGCCCCAGGTGCTGGTGGTCCAGCAGACGGGCCTGCTCGTCCTGGAGCCGCCGCAGCAGCCGCCCGAGCGGCTCGCCCGGAGCCCAACGGAAGCGGGTGGGCAGGGTGTTGATGAAGAGGCCCACCATGTTCGTGATGCCGTCGACCTCGGTGTCCCGTCCCGAGACCGTGGTGCCGAACACCACGTCATGGCGGCCGGTGAGCCGTCCCAGCAGCAGTCCCCAGGCCGTCTGCACG
Source organism: Streptomyces sp. NPDC047072 (assembly GCF_040643855.1). Lineage (NCBI taxonomy): Bacteria > Bacillati > Actinomycetota > Actinomycetes > Kitasatosporales > Streptomycetaceae > Streptomyces > Streptomyces sp. NPDC047072. The sequence goes on from NZ_JBEYVC010000050.1 coordinate 33,228, forward strand.
ACCGTGCCGAGTGTGACCCCGTGCTCCCTGGCCCGCTCGGTGAGCCGTGCGGTCGTCAGCTCGGACAGCTCGACCCGGACGTGCGCGGGCCGAACGGGGGCCCGCCCGGCGGGCGCCTCGACCAGTCGCGTGGGCTCGTCGAGTCCGGCCAGCGCCGAGCGCCAGACCTCCCGGGACGCCTCGTGGTCCCGCTCGGCGAGCGCGCGAAGGTGTTTTCGGTAGGGGGTGACCTCGTCCAGTGGGGGAGTGTCGGTGCCGTAGAACGCCAGCAGTTCGCGGTGCAGGACGGGCAAGGACCAGCCGTCCGCGATGATGTGATGGAACGTCAGAATGAGGCGGGAGCGGTGCTCGTCTTGTCGTACGAGAGCGCAGCGCAGTAGCGGAGGTTCCGCGAGGTCGAAGCCCGCGGCGCGTTCCTCTGCCGCGACCGCGTCGGGGTCCTGCGATTCCAGCTCGCGCCAAGGGAGTTCGACGCCCTGTGCGGTGATGATCTGCACCGGTGTGCCGTCCGGGCGCCGGCGGAACGCGGCCCGAAGTGGGGCGTGCCGGTCGAGGAGGTGCTGGGCGGCCTTGCGCAGGGTCGGGCCGTCGACGGGGCCGGCGAGGTCGAGGATCTGTTGGACGACGTAGAGGTCGGCTTCTGTGGACAGGGCGTGGAAGTAGAAGCCCTGCTGGAGCGGAGTCAGCGGTAGCAACTCCGCGATCTCCAGCGGCCGTAGACCTTGGATCTCGGCGACTTCGGAGGCGTCGGCCGCCACCAAGGGGCTGCTTTCGGCGCGGGTGTCGCTCGTCCGGTCCACGGCCGCCTTCGCGAGCGCCTCGGCCGTACGGTGGCGGAAGACGTCCCGGGCGGTGAGGCGAAGTCCCGCCCGGCGGGCGCCGATCAGCAGCTGGATCGCGGTGATGCTGTCGCCGCCGAGGGCGAGGAAGTCGTCCTCGGCCGTCACCGAGTCCAGGCCCAGCACTTCGGCGTACAGGGCGCACAGGAGCCGTTCACGGGCGGTGCGGGGCGGGCGTCCGGAGCTCATCGCCGCGTAGTCGGGGGCGGGCAGGGCCCGTGCGTCGATCTTGCCGCTCGGGGTGACGGGCAGGGCGTGCAGGGGGACGAACGCCGACGGGACCATGTAGTCGGGCAGCCACTCGGCCGCGTGCGCGCGCAGGGTCCGCATGAGGGCGGTGACATCGCGGAAGGGGGCGGGGCGGTTGGCGTGCGGGTAGCCGCCGGTGGTGCGGTTGGCGGGCCGGTACAGGCCGGGGAGCGGGCCGGTAAGGCCGCCAGGGTCGTCCACGCCGCCAGAGCCGTCAACGCCGTCGAGGGTCAGTACGGCGTCGAACGCCCCGTCGTCCGCGCTGCCGTTCCACGTCAGGGCCGCCCGGTAGCCGTGCCGCTCGGCCACCTCACGGACGTCCTCCGGATCCGCCCCCGCCGCCGTCTCGCCGCTGCTGCCCTCCAGGCGCCACAGGTCCGCCAGGTCGTCGGCGAGGCGGGCGTTGGGGATGCCGGTGATCCGTAGCCGGCACGGCCGCTCGTCCCCGGTGAGCAGCTCGGCGAGGTCGTCCGCCTCAGCCCAGCTGATCTCCCGCTCCTCGGGCACGACCGCGCGCGGTCCGGGCCGCAGCACGACGTCGTACCGGTACCGGCTCAGCTCGTTGTGACGCGCGGCCCGCTTGAGCCGGATCTCGGCGTCGAAGCCGTCGAGCGCCGCGAAGTAGTCCGGGTCCAGGAGGAGTTCACCCTCCCAGCGCACCGACTGCTCCACGGCCGCCCGCAGCGCGCTCTTGTCCTCGGTGGTGGCCCGCCGGGTCTCGACGGCCGCGCGCAGGGTGCGCAGCAGCCGCAGATTGCGGACGTCGCCCACGAGGATCCGCCCGCCCGGAGCGAGGAGTTCGGCCGCTCCGCGCAGGACGCCGGTGAGGTACCCGGCGCTCGGGAAGTACTGCGCCACGGAGTTGAGGACGACGGTGTCGAAGTACCCGGTGGGCAGCCCGTCCAGGTCGTGCGCGGGCTGGGCCCGCAACTCCACCTTGGCGGCCAGGTCGTCGCCCAACTGCCCACGCAGCGCCCGGATCGCCTCCTCCGACAGATCCGTGCCCCAGTAGGCCTCGCAGTCCGGCGCGATCCGGGACAGGATCAGCCCGCTGCCGACACCGATCTCCAACACCCTGCGGCTCGGCCGGAGTTCGCGGATCCGCGCGACCGTCGCCTCCCGCCACTCCCGCATCTCCTCGACGGGGATCGGGCGGCCGTCGTACATGCTGTTCCAGCCGGCGAAGTTCTCCCGAAAGCTCTCCGAACCGGCCGCGCTGTAGAGGAGTTCGTGGACCTGCTTCCACTCCTCCACCCGCACGTCGGGTCCGTCGAGGGCGGGGACGACGTAGGCGGCGAGGCGGCGGTCGCCGGGGCGGTCCTCGCGGGCGACGACAGTGACCTGGTCGACGGCCGGGTGGCCGCGCAGCACGGACTCGATCTCGCCCGGCTCGATCCGGAAGCCGCGGATCTTGATCTGGGCGTCGGCCCGGCCGAGGAACTCCAGGCGCCCGTCGGCCCGCCACCGCACCAGGTCGCCGGTGCGGTACAGCCGTTCGCCCGGCGCCCCGAACGGATCGGCGACGAACCGCTCGGCCGTCAGGTCCGGCCGCCCGAGATACCCGCGCGCCAGCCCCGCGCCCCCGAGATACAACTCGCCCGTGACACCGGCCGGTACGGGCCGCAGGAACCCGTCCAGCACATACGCCCGGGTCCCCGGGTCGGGCACCCCGATCGGCACGATCGACCCGGCCGGGATGTCCGGATCGCACAGCCCCAGCGTGGAGTTGGTGGTCGCCTCGGTCGGCCCGTACGCGTTGAACATCATCCGCCCGCGCGCGTACCGCCCCACCAGCTCGGGCGAGACCCGCTCGGTACCCGCCAACAGTGTGGCCGTCGGCGGCAGTTCGACGTCCTCCGGAAGCGCGGCGAGCAGCGCCGGCGGCAGGATCATGAACGTGATGCCGTGCGCGTTCGCGTAGTCCGCGAGCGCCGCCCCGGGCACCCGCAACTCCGCCGGTACGACGACCAGTCGGCCGCCCGAGAGCAGGCCCAGGCACAGATCCCAGAAGGCCACGTCGAAGCTGGGCGAGGCGAACTGGAGCACCCGGCTGTGCGGCCCGATCCCGAACCGCTCGCTCTGCGTGGCGACCAGCTTCGCCACCCCGCCGTGCGAGAGGACGACACCCTTGGGGCGGCCGGTGGACCCCGAGGTGTAGATCACATACGCGGCGTTCAGGACCGTCAGCGGGGCGCCGCGGTCGGCGTCGGTGGGGTCGTGCTCCGGACGGCCCGCCAACTCGGCTGCGACGGCAGGGGAGTCGAGGGCGAGGACCGGTGGCCCGGAGAGGTCCCGGGCGGTCTCCGCCGTGGTCACCAGACACACCGGGGCCGCGTCGCCGAGCATGTAGGCGATTCGGTCCGGCGGATAGTCGTGGTCAATCGGCAGATACGCGGCACCGGACTTGAGGACGGCCACCTCGGCGACGAACAGGTCGACCGAGCGGGGCAGGGCCAGCGCCACGATCCGCTCAGGACCGGCACCGCGCGCGATGAGCGCGTGCGCGAGCCGGTTGGCACGCGCGTCCAACTCGGCGTACGTGAGCCGCTCGTCCTCCAGCACGAGGGCGACCTCGTCGGGCCGCCGCCGCACCTGCTCGGCGAACATCGCGGGCCAGGTGGCGGCCGGGACCGCGTGCGCGGTGTCGTTCCAGCCGACGACGACCTGCTCGTACTCCTGCGGCCCCATCAGGGCGAGCCGGGCGACCGGCGTCTGCGGACGGGCCAACGCGTCGGTGAGCAGGGTGCGGTAGTGGACGAGGATGCGGCTGACCGTCGTAACGTCGAAGAGCCTCGAGTCGTACGACACCTGGGCCGATCCGTCGCCGACCTCAAGCAACAGGTCGACGGGGCCCGGGAGTTCACCGGCGGGCCGGTCGGTCGTGCCGAAGGCGGTGTTGAAGAACAGGCCGCCGCCGCGGGTCGGGCGCGGGTTCAGTTCCCCCAACAGCAGGTCCAGGGGTGCCCTGTTGGTCACGGCCTCCTCCCACGCCTGCGTCACGCGTCCGAGGAGTCCGGCGAAGGTCGGCTCGTGGTCGACGGAGACGCGCAAGGGGAGCCCGTCGTGGCCGACGGTGATGTCGACCGCCCCGCCGTAGCGGTGGAGCAGGGCGACGAAGGCGGCGAGGAGGACGGGAGCCGGGGCGGCCGGGACGTCCTGGACGGTCCGCGTCCCGCGCTCCTGGACCGGCTCCGGCGGGTACGGCCGGTCGGCGGGGAGCGCGATCTCCAGCGGCGGAGGCGTGAGCAACCGCCGCCAGTACGCCAGGACTTCCTCGGAACCGCACACGACAGCGTGCCTCCCCAGCTCGTGGCCCGGCGCTGAGCCGGGGTCGGCGTCATACTAAGGTAAGGGTTACCTAATTCACAGGGTGCGCACAGAGCGTGCCCAAAGGGGTGCGACGTCAATCGGGGAAGTCCTACAGTTAAGGCCAGCCTCAGCTAAGGAAGTTGTCGTGGGGACTTCGGCGGTCCGGGCGGCGAAGCGCCCCCGCGCAGTACTGCTGCTCGCGCTCAGCGGTGCCGCCCTGCTCGCGCTGTGCGCCCTGTCCATGGCGTACGGCGCGCTCGGCGTCCCGCTCGGCCAGGTCTGGCACACGCTGCTGGGCGAACCGCCCAACCAGCGGGTGGACACGGTCATCTGGTCCGTACGACTGCCCCGCACCGCCCTGGGCCTCGCCACCGGTGCCGCGCTCGGCCTCTCGGGCGCGCTGATGCAGGCCCTCACCCGCAACCCGCTGGCCGACCCCGGGATCCTCGGGGTGAGCGCGGGCGCGGCCTTTGCCGTGGTGCTCTCGGTGGGGGTCGCCGGGATCGGATCCGTGTACGGCTACATCTGGTTCGCCTTCGCGGGGGCGTTCGCCGCGAGCGTGCTGGTGTACCTGCTCGGGGGCCTCGGCCGCGCGGGCTCGACTCCCGTGAAGCTGGCTCTCGCCGGAGTCGCGGTGACCTCCGTGCTGTTCTCCCTGACCAGCGCGGTCGCCCTGACCGACCCGGACGCGCTCAATCGCTACCGGTTCTGGTCGGCGGGGTCGCTGGCCGCCCAGGACGAGGGGGTGCTGCTGAGGATCCTGCCCTTCCTGGGTGTGGGCGCCGTGCTGGCCCTGGCCTGCGCACCCGCGCTGAACCGGCTGGCCCTCGGTGACGACGTGGCCAAGTCCCTGGGCCTGCGCATCGGTTGGGTCCGCTTCCAGGGCGTGATCGCGGTAACTCTCCTTACCGGAGGCGCGGTTGCGGTGATCGGCCCGGTGGTCTTCGTGGGCCTGGTGGTCCCGCACATAGCCCGCGTCCTCACGCAGGCGGCGGGAATCGGTCCCGACTACCGCTGGCTGCTGCCGCTTTCGGCGATTCTCGCGCCCTGTCTGCTCCTGGCGGCGGACATCGCGGGCCGCCTGCTGGCCCGCCCGGTGGAGATCCAGGCGGGCGTGCTGGTCGCGTTCGTCGGGGGTCCGTTCTTCATCGCGTTGGTACGCCGTCGACGACTCGCGGAGCTGTGACCGAATGACCACTCAGCTCGCCCCGAACCGCGTCCCCTTCAGACTGGCCGCTCCTCCGGTCTCCGGCGTGCTGCGGCCCCGGCTCCTGGCCGTCACCCTCGGCCTGGCCCTGGCCGCGTTCCTGCTCTTCTGCGTGGAGACGTCCATCGGTGACATCTCCATCCCCCTTGTCGACGTGATGAAGGCCCTGTTCGGCGTCGGAGACCCCGGCACGAAGCTGATCGTCCACGAACTCCGCCTGCCGAGAGCCCTCGCCGGGCTCCTCGTCGGCATCGCGTTCGGCGTCTCGGGTGCTCTGCTCCAGACGGTGACCCTCAATCCGCTCGCCAGCCCCGACATGATCGGCATCACCCAGGGCGCCGGAACAGCCGTCGTCGCCGGCATCGTCCTCGGCTGGGACGGCGGACTCGGCACCCAATCCCTGGGCCTGCTGGGCGCGTTGACGACAGGGCTCCTGGTGTACGCCCTCGCGTGGAGACGCGGCACCACCGGCTACCGCATCGTCCTCGTCGGTGTCGGCGTCGCCTGGATCTGCACGAGCGCCACCGACTACCTCATGGCACGCGGCCAGCGCTTCCAGGCGCAGGCCGCCCTCGGCTGGCTCGTGGGCAACCTCAACGGCCGTACCTGGGACCAGATCGGCCCCCTCGCCCTGACGACGGCCGTCCTCATCCCGGTCGCCCTGCTGCTCGGCCGCCAGATGCGGGTCCTGCAACTCGGCGACGACGTGGCCCGCGGCCTCGGCACCCGCGTCCAACTCGTGCGCGTGGCCGTCCTGTTGGTCTCCGTCGGCCTCGTGGCCTTCGGTACGGCCACCGCGGGCCCGGTCGCCTTCGTGGCGCTGGCCGCGCCCCAGGTCGCCCAACGCCTGTGCGGTACGGCCTTCCCGCCGCCCGTCGCCTCGGGCCTGACCGGAGCCGTCATGGTCCTCGGCTCCGACCTCGTCGCCCGCGAGATCGTCCCCGGCACCGAGCTTCCCGTCGGGATCGTCACCGGTGTGCTCGGCGCACCCGTCCTGCTGTGGCTGCTCGTCCGCGCCAACCGCGCCGGTTCAGGAGGCTGAAAGACGTGTCGAAGGAGAACGGCGTGCACGCGAACGGCGCCCACGCGAACGGCGAACGCCCCGGTGGGGGGCGCCCCGACCTCCGCGCAGAGGGCCTGCGCCTCGCCTACGACGACCGCGTCGTCGTGGAGGACCTCGACCTGGTGATCCCGCCCGGCCGTATCACGGCGGTGGTCGGCGCCAACGCCTGCGGCAAGTCCACGCTGCTGCGTGCGCTCGCCCGGCTGCTGGCCCCCAAGGCGGGCAGCGTCCTGCTCGACGGCCGCTCCGTCCACCAGATCCCGACCCGCGCGCTCGCCCAACAGCTCGGCATCCTCCCGCAGTCGCCGGTCGCGCCGGAGGGGCTGACGGTCATCGACCTGGTGGGGCGCGGCCGTTCACCGCACCAGACCTGGTGGCGCCAGTGGTCGAGCGGTGACGAGGAGGCGGTGAACGAGGCGCTCCGGGCGACGGACATGACCGACCTCGCGCACCGCGCGGTCGATGAACTCTCCGGCGGCCAGCGTCAACGTGCTTGGATCGCCATGGCCGTTGCGCAGGACACGCCCGTGATGTTGTTGGACGAGCCGACGACGTATCTGGACCTCGCCCACCAGATCGACGTCCTGGACCTGATCACCGACCTCAATCGGCACCAGGGCCGCACGGTCGTGATGGTGCTCCACGACCTCAACCAGGCCTGCCGGTACGCCGATCACGTCGTCGCCATGAAGGCCGGCCGGGTCGCCGGCGAGGGCGCCCCGGCCGAGGTGATCACCGCGGAGATGGTCGAGGACGTCTTCGGTCTTCGCTGCGTGGTCGGCGAAGACCCCGTCAGCGGAACGCCGTTGATCGTGCCGATGGGCCGCCACCACGAGGGGACGGACGACCCGGCGTCCGTCCCCGTGGGGTGATCCGGCGACGGCCCCCGTGGGGTGACCCGGCGACCGCCCCCGTCGGCCGACCCGCGCGGTCCCCTTCGGTGAACCCGGAGCGCCCCGGTCTACCGTCCCGGGCCGCCCCGTCGGCCGACCCGCCGACCGCCCCCTCGCGTGACGCCGGTTACGGACGGTCCGTCAGATACCCGCCCATCGTGCGGAAGTAGTCCGTCGCCGCGAGCTCGGTGCCGTTCTCCGTCCGCACCCGCCGCACCACCAGCCCGGGCAGCTTCCCCGAACGCGCGTCCCGGCCCGCGACGATCACGACCCCGTCGCCCTCGCGGATGAAGATGCGGCCCGGGGTGCCGCCGTAACGCCCCTCGGAGACCGCAGCGGACACGATCCGGAGCCGCTCACCGCGGTGATACGTGAACGCGTTCGGGTACGGGTCCGACTGGGCCCGCACGAACCGCTCCAGCTCCTCCGCGGTCCAGGTCCAGTCGATCCGGCTGTCCACGAGTGAACGCTTGTGGAAGAAGCTGGACTTGGAGCGGTCCTGCGGTGTCCACACCGCCCTGCCGGAGGCGATCAGGTCGAGGGAGTCGGTGACGAGCGGGCCGATCAGGTCGACCGTGCGGTGGAACAGGTCGGTCGCAGTGTCCGACGGCCCTACGGGGACGGCCCGTTGGAGCAGCACGTCGCCCATGTCCAGCTCGGCGTCCATGCGGTGGGCCGTGACGCCGACCTCCTTCTCGCCGTTGATCAGCGCCCAGATCAGCGGGGAGAAACCGGCGTAGGTCGGCAGCAGCGAGTCGTGGATGTTGAGCGTGCCGTGCGGGGGCAGGTCGAAGATCTCCGGCGGCAGCCAGGTCCGCCAGTTGTTGGCGACGATGAGGTCGGGCTCAACTTCCTTGAGGCGCTGGAGGAGTTCGTCGTCGTCCGGCCGGTTGCGCAACAGCACCGGGACGCCGTTCTCCTCGGCGAGGTCCGCGACCGAGTCGCTCCAGATCTTCTCGTAGGCGTGCTCGCTCTTGGGATGGGTGACGGCCAGGACCACCTCGTGTCCGGAGTCCAGCAGAGCTCTCAACGTCCGGTGTCCCCAGGTCTGGTAACCGAACATGACGATTCGCATGTATGAGCCCTCCTCAGCCATTGCTAGGTAAGGCTAACCTTATCTAACATGTCCCCGTTTGCGGGAGGCTGTGTTCTCGCTTTGAGGACTCGGTGCACTCCCGCCTCATGGGAGGCGATGACGCGGTGACGACACTGCAGAGTGGTCCGGACTCCATCTACGACGTTCTCGGCATCGGGTTCGGCCCATCGAATCTCGCCCTCGCGATCGCCCTTCACGAGCACGCCGTGAAGTCCCCGGACGGGCCAGCGCTCCACGTCGGATTCCTCGAGAAACAACCGCGGTTCGGCTGGCACCGGGGCATGCTCATCGACGACGCCACCATGCAGGTGTCCTTCCTGAAGGACCTGGTGACGATGCGCGACCCCACCAGCGACTTCAGCTTCCTGTGCTATCTGCGCGACCAGGACAGACTAGTCGACTTCCTCAACCTGAAGACCCTCTTCCCGCTGCGCATCGAGTTCCACGACTACTTCGAGTGGGCCGCCGCCCGGGTCTCCCACCTGGTGCAGTACTCCGCCGAGGTGGTTGCCGTACGGCCCGTCACCGAGGACGGCGAGGTCCGCTTCTTCGACGTCGTCAGCCGTGAGCCGGGCGCCTCCGGCCGGCTCACCGTCCGCCGCGCCCGCAGCCTCTGCGTGGCCACAGGACTGGAACCGCACCTCCCGCCGGGCGCCGAACGTTCCGAACGCGTCTGGCACAACAGCGAGTTGCTGCCCCGCGTCGACGAACTGCGCCGCTCCGGCGGCCCGGTGCGCCGCGCGGTCGTCCTCGGCGCCGGACAGAGCGCCGCCGAGGCCGTCGACTACCTGCACCGCAGCTTCCCCGACGCCGAGATCTGCTCGGTGTTCGCCAAGTACGGCTACACGCCCGCCGACGACAGCCCGTTCGCCAACCGCATCTTCGACCCCGAGGCCGTCGACCTGTACTACGGCGCGCCCCGCGAGGTGAAGCAGTCCCTCGTCGACTACCACCGCACCACCAACTACTCAGTCGTGGACATGGACTTGATCGAGGCGATGTCCCGCACGATGTACCAGGAGCGGGTCCAGGGCCGGCAGCGGCTGCGCATGATGAACGTCTCCCGCATCCGCGAGGTCGAGTCCGACGTGGACGAGGTCAAGGCGACGGTGGAGTTCCTGCCCACCGGCGAACGCGAGGTCCTCGCCGCCGACGTCCTCGTCTACGCCACGGGTTACCAGCCCCGGGGCATCGGCGACCACCTCGTCGAACTCGCCAAACTCTGCCAACGCGACGACGAGGACGCCCTGTTGGTCGACCGCGACCACCGCGTGGCCACGGCTCCCCACGTCACCGCCGACGTCTACCTCCAGGGCGCCACCGAACACACCCACGGCCTCACCTCCACCCTCCTGTCCACCACGGCGGTCCGCGCGGGAGAGATCCTGACGTCCCTGCTGGCCCGTAGTGGGGAACCGGACAGGGCGCGAAACCGCTGATGCACGTTTCCCGGGTCGAGGAGAGTGGCGCTGAGTAGACCTGCACAGAAAATGCGTTCAAAGGGTGATCGAGTTTCGGCCTACCTTGTCGCCTCCTGTGTAAATCCTGCTCGTTCCGTGACAGATATTGATCGAAGCGCTCTCCCGGGTCCGTTGCCCTGTTTTTCCCTGTACGTCAAGCCCCCGTGATCGGGACCCTTGCGGTCCAAGTGAACGGGGGGTCTCGTGGACGAGTCCAACAGAGCCGCGGACACGCGTGCCTCGGTGCTCGGTGGATCGCTTCCGAAGGGCGGGGGAGCGATCCGGCCGATCGGTGAGAAGTTCGCCGCCGACCCGGTGCGCGGCACCGGCCACCTGACCGTGCCGATCGTCACCAGCGCCGCCCGCGAACTGACACCCGCGCTCGCGCTGAGCTACGACTCCGGGGCGGGCAACGGCCCGTTCGGGATCGGCTGGCAGCTGTCCCTGCCGGCCGTCACCCGGCGTACCGACCTCGGGCTGCCCCGCTACCAGGACGCCGACACGGACGTCGACACCGCGGACGCCGATGTCTTCGTCCTCACCGGCGCCGACGACCTGGTGCCGATGCCGCCGGAGGGGGACGGCCCGGACGGCGCCCGTCCCGGCTACCGCGTGCGCCGCTACCGCCCGCGCGTCGAGGGCGACTTCACCCGGGTGGAGCGCTGGACCCGCACGGCCGACGGCGACACGCACTGGCGGACCCTGTCGGCGGACAACGTCCTGAACGTCTACGGCCGCGACACCGGCTCCCGGGTCGCCGATCCCGCCGACCCGCGCCGGGTGTTCAGCTGGCTGCTGTGCGAGACCCGCGACGACCGCGGCAACGCCGTCCACTACCGCTACTCGCCCGAGGACGCCGAAGGGGTCGACACCACGGCGCCGCACGAGCGGGGCCGCGACGACGCGTCACGCGAGGCGGGCCGCTACCTGCGCGCAGTGCGCTACGGCAACCGCGTCCCGCTCCTGGACGGCGCCGGCCGGCGCCCGGTGGACGTGCCGGCGGAGCAACTCCGGTCCGCGGACTGGATGTTCGAGCTCGTCCTGGACTACGGCGACCACCCGGGCGGCGCCCCCACCCCGACCCCCACCGCGCCCTGGCCGTGCCGCGCCGACCCGTTCTCGACCTACCGACCCGCCTTCGAGGTGCGCACCCACCGCCTGTGCCAACGCGTCCTGATGTTCCACCACTTCCCCGGGGAGCCCGGAGTGGGCGCGGACTGTCTGGTCGCCGCCACCTCCCTCGCCTACCGGACCGACCCCGGCCCCCAGGGCGTGCCCGGCGACTCCCGGCGCGGCCACCCGGACGGGTCCTTCCTCGACGCGGTCACCGTCAGCCGCTTCCAACGGACCGCGGACGGCACGGGATACGACGAGCGGGCACTGCCGCCCCTCACCCTCACCTACACCCGCGCCGAGATCAGCGCCGAGGTGCGCCGACTGGACGCGGACAGCGCGGAGAACCTCCCCACGGGCCTGGACGAGACGTCGTACACATGGGTGGACCTCGACGGCGAAGGACTGCCCGGCGTGCTCACCGAGCAGGGCGGCGCCTGGTACTACAAGCCGAGCCTCGGTGAGGGCAGGCTCGGTCCGCTGCACCGCCTCACCACCCGGCCGTCCCCCGGCCTCGCCGGCTCGCGCCACGAGCTGACCGACCTGGACGGCGACGGACGGCTCGATCTCGTACGGCTGGACGGCGAGCCGCGCGGCTACCACTCCCGCACCGCCGACGGCACCGGCTGGGAGCCCTTCACCCCGTTCACGGACGTCTCCCGCGTCGCTCCGGACGCCCTGTCCATTCGCTTCGTCGACCTCACCGGGGACGGCCTCGCCGACCTGCTCACCTGTGACGACAACGCTGTCGTCTGGTATCCCTCGCTCGGCGCGCGGGGCTTCGGCGGACCGCGGTACGCCCCGCACCCCGACGAGGAGGGGGCCGGTCCCCGCCCGCTGCTCGGCGACAGCACCCAGACCGTCTTCCTCGCCGACATGTCCGGCGACGGCCTCACCGACCTGGTCCGGATCCGCAACGGCGAGATCCGCTACTGGCCCAACCTCGGCCACGGACGCTTCGGCGCCCCCGTCGTCATGAGCGACGCCCCGCCGCTCGACACCCCCGACGGCTTCGATCCGCGCCGGATCCGGCTCGCCGACGTCGACGGCTCCGGCACCACCGACCTGCTGTACATGGGCCGAGGCGACGTACGCCTCTGGTACAACCGCTCCGGCAACGGCTGGGGTCCCGCGCACGAACTGCCCGCCCTGCCGCACCTCGGACCGCCCACCTCGGTCCGGGTCGCCGACCTCCTCGGCAACGGCACCGCCTGTCTGGTGTGGTCCTCCCCGCTGCCCGCCGACGCCGGCGACCCGCTGCGCTACATCGACCTCATGGGCGGCACCAAACCGCATCTGCTCGTCGCCGCAGACAACCACATGGGAGCCGAGACCCGCGTCCGCTACGCCCCCTCCACCGCCTTCTACCTCGCCGACCGGCGGGCCGGCCGGCCCTGGCACACCCGGCTGCCCTTCCCCGTGCACGTCGTCGAGTTCAGCGAGCACGTCGACCACGTCCGGCGTACCCGCTTCACCACCCGCTACTCGTACCACCACGGCTATTTCGACGGCGTGGAACGGGAGTTCCGCGGCTTCGGCCTGGTCGAGCGGCACGACACCGAGGCCTATGAGGGGTACGCCGCCGCCGTGGCCGGCATGGACGGCGCCCAGGAGACCGACCCCGCCCTCTTCCAGCCGCCCGTCACCACCCGCAGCTGGTTCCACACCGGTGCCCACCTGGACGGCCCCGACCTCCTGGATCGCTTGACCGCCGAGTTCTACCTCGGGGAGCGGCACCTGCCCGCCCCGGAGCTCCCGGACGGCCTCGACCCCGCCGAACTGCGAGAGTGCACAAGGGCGTTGCGCGGCCATCCGCTGCGTACCGAGGTCTACAGCTTCGACGGCTCCCCGGACCAGGACCATCCCTACACGGTCACCGAGGCCGCCTACGCCATCGAGCGACTCCAGCCCCGACGCGGCGCCGCGCACCCGGTCTTCCTCGTCAACGGCCGCGCCACGATGACCCGTACCTACGACCGCGACCCGTCCGACCCGCGCGTCACGCACACCGTCGTCCTCGAACACGGGCCGCACGGCGAGGTGTTGAGGTCCGCCTCCATCGTCCACGGCCGGCGGATCGCCGACCCCGCACTGCCCGCCGAGGTCACCCGCGACCAGCTGCGCACCCACCTCACCTGCACCGAGACCGACCGCACCCCCGACCTCGACTCCTCGACGCCGGTACCGGTGCACCGGCTCGGAGTGCCCTGTGAGAGCCGCGACTTCGAGATCACCGGCCTCGCGCCGGCCGGGACCGCCTTCACCCTCCGGGAACTGCGCGAGGGCCTCGGCCGGGCCACCCCCCTGGCCTACGAGGACGAGGCCGACGGGGTGCGCGTCCAGCGGCGCCAACTGGCCGTGAGCCGCACCCTGTTCCGTTCCGACACCCTCGCCCCGCTGCCGCTCGGCCGGTGGGACACCCGCGCCCTGCCCTACGAGAGCTACCGGCTCGCCTTCACCGAACGGTTCGTCGCCGAGCAGTACGGCGGTCGGGTCACCGAGGCCGACCTGACCGGCGCGGGCTATGTGCGCCTCGCGGGCGACACCGGCTGGTGGATCCCGTCCGGCACCGCCGTCCACCCGCCCGGCGACCCCGCCGCCCGCTTCTTCCGGGCCGTCGGCACCAGAAGCCCCTTCGGCGTGGAGACGGTCACCGACTTCGACGCCCACGACCTGCTGCCGGTGCGCCACCGGGTCGTGCAGGCCCCCTGGAACACCGTCGAACTCGCCAACGACTACCGGGTGTTGGCCCCGGTCGGGCTGACCGATCCCAACGGCAACCGCTCGGCCGTCGCGTACGACATCCTGGGCCTGGTCGTGCGGACCGCGCTGATCGGGAAGGACGGCGAGGGGGACACCCTGGCCGATCCCACCACCCGTCTGGAGTACGACCTGTTCCAGTGGGCGCGGCACGGCACCCCGAACTTCAGCCGCGTCCTCGCCAGGGAACGGCACGGCGCTCCCGACTCCCCGCTGCGGGAGTCGTACACCCACCTCGACGGCGCCGGCGCACCCGCCCTCACCAAGTCCCGTACCGCCCCGGGCGAAGCCCTCGCCGTCGGCCCCGACGGCACCCCGGCGACCGTCCACGCCGACCCTCGCTGGATCGGCAGCGGACGCACGGTCGTCAACAACAAGGGCCTGCCGGTCAAGAGTTACGAGCCCTACTTCAGCCCCACCCACACCTACGACCCCGAGGAGGCGATGCGCACCATCGGCTCCACGGCGATCGTCTCCTACGACCCGGTGGGCCGCGCGGTCCGCACCGACCTGCCCGACGGCACCTTCACCCGGACCGACTTCGGCCAGTGGACGAGCGTCTTCCACGACGCCAACGACACGGTCAGGGACAGCCGTTGGTACGCGCAGCGGGGCCGCCCCGACCCGGCCACCGAGCCCGAACCCCATGCCGACCCCGAACGCCGGGCCGCCTGGCTCGCCGCCCGGCACGCCGACACCCCCACCGAGACCCACCTCGACAGTCTCGGCCGCCCGGTGTCCACCGTCGCCCGCGACGAGAACGGCGAGCGGTTCACGCTCCGCTCGGAGAGCGACCTGACGGGCCGTCACACGAGGGCCTTCGACCAGCTGGGGCGCGAGGTCGCGGTCGCCTTCACGGGAATGACGGGCACCCCCGTCCGCTCCGACAGCGCCGAGCGGGGCACCCGCTTCACCTTCACCGACATCACCGGCTCCCTGGTACGAGACTGGGACGAGCACGGCCGGGTGCTGCGCGCCGAGTACGACGCGCTGCGCCGCCCGGTGGCCGGCCTGATCTCCACGGACGGCGGCCCGGAGCGCGTCTTCCAGTACACGGTCTACGGCGACCGGCACCCCGAGGCCGCCGCCCGCAACCTCCTCGGCACCGTCCACCAGGTCTTCGACGCCGACGGCGGCAGCCGGATCCAACGCGTCGACCTGCACGGCATCCCCGTCGAGGTGGAACGCCTCTTCACCCGCGACCACACCGCCGACCCGGACTGGCGCCCGCTGACGACCGCCGCCGACTACCCGGCCGTACAGACGGCGGCGGCCCCGTTGCTGCTGACCTCCCAACCCTTCACCGCGACCTCCGCCCACGACGCCCTCGGCCGCCCGGTACGCCTCACCCTCCCCGACGGCACCGCGATCGTCCCGCGCTACGACGAGTCCGGGCTCCCCGCCTCGATCACCGCCCAACTCCCGGGCGGGGAAGCCCCGTTGACCTTCCTCAAGGATCAGGACTACGACGCGCTCGGCCGCCGCCGCTCGGTCCGCTTCGGCAACGACGTACGCACCGACTACGCCTACGACCCGGCGACCTTCCGCCTGACCGGCCTGCTCACCGGCTCGCCCACCGCCCCGCTGCAGGACCTGCACTACACCTACGACCCGGTCGGCAATGTCACCCAGGTACGCGACGACGCCCAGCAGACCCACTTCTTCGCCAACCAGGTCGTGACCCCCGCCACCCGCTACGAGTACGACGCCCTCTACCAGTTGGTGAAGGCCTTCGGCCGCGAGCACGCGGGCGGCGCCAACGACACCGTCCGCGCCGACGCCGACGTCGAGGCGGTCTCCGGGCTGCCGCACGTCAACGACGCGTCGGCGGTGCGCACCTACAGCGAGAGCTACACGTACGACCCGCTCGGCAACCTCACCGCCGTACGCCACCGCGCCGCCCAGGACCTGTGGACCCGCCACTACCGCTACGCCCACGAGACCGACCCGGCCGACCGCACCAACCGACTGCTGGCCACCAGCCGCCCCGGCGACCCGGAGAACGGCCCCTACACCGCGACCGTCGACCACGACGCCCACGGCAACATCACCCGGCTGCGCACGGCGACCCCCGACGAACTGGTCTGGGACGCCTTCGACCGGCTGCGCCGGGCGGACCTGGGCGGCGGCGGAACGGCGTACTACCGCTACGGCGCCGACGGACACCGCACCCGCAAAGTGATCGAACGCCTCGGCGGGGAGGTCGTCGAACACCTCTATCTGGGCCCACTGGAGATCCACCGCCGCCGCCAGGGCACCGCGACCCCCTTCTATGAGCGCCGCACCCTGCACCTGTCGGACAACGCCGGCCGGGTGGCGCAGGTCGACGTCAAGACCCGCGACGACCGCGGACTCGACCCGGCCAACCCCCTCGACGTCCCCCTGATCCGCTACCAGTACGGCAACCACCTGGGCTCCGCCACCCTGGAGACCGACTCCGAGGGCCGACCCGTCTCCTACGAGGAGTACCACCCCTACGGCACCACCTCCTACCGCAGCGGCCGCCCCGACATCGACCTCAGCCTCAAGCGCTACCGCTTCGCGGGGAAGGAACGGGACGCGGAGACGGGGTTGTATTACGTGGGGTCGCGGTACTACGCGCCGTGGCTGGGCCGTTGGACGAGTGCGGATCCCGCGGGGTTCGTCGACGGGCCGAACCTGTTCCGGTACTGCGGCAACAATCCGGTGATGTACACCGACCCGGACGGGCGGGAGAAACGCAAGCCGCAGCTGGGCGCCCTCAACCCCGCCGGCCGCAAGGGCGTCTTCACGATGAAGGTGCCCAAGGGGACCCGCGCGCCGAAGGGGACTCCGACCGGAGCCGACTTCGAGAGGGCCATTCCGCCCAACAACCCGGAGCATCCCTACACCCCCGGCACCGCGGTCTTCGTCCGCTGGGAGCGGACGGCGAAGGGCGCGCGCTTCCCGGTGTTCAACGCCGAGTGGCTCGATCCGAAGACGGGCAAGCCGCTGCTGCCGAGAGTGGGCGAGCCGGGGTACGTCAGCAGCTGGTCGAGCCAGCCCGATCCCCAGTACGGCACTCCGGGCGATCCCGCCACCATCAAGACGATCAAGGAACATGTCCTGCCGCGGGCCCAGGACAAACTCGTCGGCGACGCGGCCCGCGCGGAGTCGGGGTCCACGCCCACCATGGTGTCGCCGAAGGCGGTGTCGGACACCAAGACACTCGGCGACAACGCGACGACCAGGCAGCTCAAGCAGCAGATCGCCGCGGGGAAGCCCGTCGACTACGTCGAGGACGTCGCCCTGCCGAGTCTGGAGCGGACCAAGGCCGCCAACCAGGCCCACGGCTCGCCCGTCCCGCAGGGTTCACCCGAGCGCGCGACCCTCTCCCAACTGGGCTACAAGTTCGAGGAGGAACGGCTCGGCGAGGTCGAGGACAAGATCGCGGCGCACACCTCGCCGCCCGGCGGCGCCACGCCGTCCGGTGTGGCTCCCACCCGCTGGCAGAACTTCGCGGCCGGCGCGCGGGGCACCGGCAACGCCCTGGCGACCGCCGTGATCCCCGGGTTCGCCGAGGCGACGGTCGCCGGCACCTTCGCGGAGTCCTTCGTGGTCGGCACCCTCGGCGTCACTTCAGGCTCGCTGCCCGGCGTGGCGTCGGCGATCTCCGCGGCACCGACGACGTTCGCCTGGTCGGTCACCCTGCCGGCGATCGGCGGCGCGGTGGTCGGCAACGTCATCGAGTCGGGACTGCGCGACGCCGGGGTGGGAGAGAACCTCTCGCTGGGCGGGGCCGTGGCCGGTGCCGCCCTCACGGGCGCGGCCATCGGCACGCTCGTGCCCATCCCCGGTGTGAGCACGGCGGTGGGAGCGGCGGCGGGCGCGGTGGTCGGCCTCATCGGCTTCGCGCTGAGCCGATGGTTCTGACCCGACCTGACACACGCACAGACCGAACAGCACGGACACGGACCGAGAACCCAGCAAACGGGGGCATCCACCCATGCAGGCCACTGGCACCAACCCCAGATTCACCGTCCACGGACGCGTCGTCAGCGTCTCCGGAGCGCCCTTTCCCGAGCTGACCGTCCGGGTCTTCGTCAAGAGCGGGAGCTCCGCCCAGGAACGGGAGGTCGGGCAGGCGGCGACCACCGATGAGGACGGGCGTTACTCCGTCTCCTTCCAGGGGCTCGGCGTCACCGGGGTGACGACCACTCAGTTCCAGTGCCGGGTCAAGGTGTTCAGCGACGCGGAAAAGATCGGCGAGAGCCCCTTCGTACGGCTGGACGAGGACACCGTCATCGACGTGACCGTCGACCGGGAGCCCCCGCAGAAGCCCCTGCGGGTGCACGGCGAGGTGCGCGACCGCTCGGGGCGGCTGCTCAAGCAGGGCAAGATCGAGGCGCTCGACCGCGACCTGCGCAGCGAGGAGCGGCTCGGCGCCGCGCAACTGCGCGACGGGACCTACGAGATCCGCTACGGCCCCGACCAGTTCCGCCGCTCCGAGAAGGACACCGCCGACCTCGTGCTCCGGGTCCTCGGCACCGACGGCGGCCAACTCCTGCGCACCGACGTGCACTTCAACGCCCCCGACGACCTGGAGTGGAACCTCACCCTCGGCGCCCGCGAGTACCCCGGCGCCTCCGCGTGGGAGATCCTCACCGCCGAACTGACCCCGCTGCTGGACTCCGTGCCCCCCGTCGAACTCCGCGAGGACGACCGCTTCCAGGACATCACCTTCCTGGCGGGCGAAACCGGCCGCACCCCGCTCGCGGTCGGCGTGTGGGTCGGCTGCCACCGGCTCGCCGCCAAGACCGCCCGGGAGAAACTCCCCCTCGCCCCCGAGGAGTTGTACGCCTTCCTGGGCCAGGGCCAGCCCTCCATCTTCAGCGAGTCCCTCCTGGACGACATCAAGGACCCCCAGAAGATGGCCCAGTTGGAGGACCGCACCCTGCGGGCCCTGTCGGAACTCGCCGTCGAGACCCAGAAGGCCCTGCTGGACAAGGCGCTCGCCGAGAACCTCGTCCCGCTCGCCGTCCAGGACCGGGTCCAGGCCGTCCTGGACACCCTCGCCAAGATCAGGCCGCGCTACACCGGTGACACCGTCCTCGGCGAGGGCCAGGGCACCGTCGGCGACCTGGTCGACCTCACCCCCGACGCGGCGGAGCACAAGACCGCCTTCCTGGAGGCCTTCTCGTCGTTCTCCGGCTCCGCCGACGACTTCTGGGGCCAGGTGACCCGCGACGCGGTGATCCCGCCGGCGACCGTGCCCCGCGTCCGGCTCTCCCTGGAACTCGGCGGCCTCACCCGCAACCACGTCCCCCTGGTGGGCGCACTCGCCGCACAGTTCAGCGGCCGGACCGCGGGCTTCACCGACGCCGCGCAGGTCGCCGAGGAACGCGGAGCCTTCGAACGCTCCCTGGCGCGGCTCTCGCAGGACGACTGGGAACGCCGGCTCCAGCAGCCCGCGCCCGGCGGCGCCCCCATCGGCACCCCCGACGACATCGAGGGCGACACCCCCGAGGAGAAGCGCCGCAACTACGCCGCCAGCCTCGACCGACAGTTCGAACGGGCGTTCCCCACCACGTCGTTCACCGGCAAACTCGACCGCGCACAGAACGCGGGCAGACCCCTGATCGACGGCGGCGCTTCGGCGGGCGACCGCCCCTCGGCCGCGGCCGGCTCTTCGGTCACCGCAGACACCTCGGCCGTCGGCCGTGACCAGCAGCTCGTCCACTTCCTCGACCACAACCCCGGCTTCGAACTCGACCGCATCCGCGTCGACCACTACCTCGACGAGACCCCCGGCGCCCTCGACGGGATCGCGGACCCCGACGCGCTGGTCACCGACCTGAAGTCGGTCCAGCGGGCCTTCAAGCTCGACCCCACGTACGCCTCCGTCAAGGCCCTGCGCGACCGCGGCCTGGACTCCGCGCAGGCCGTCTACTTCCTCGGCCGCGGCCAGTTCACCGCCGCCGTCACCGGCGCCCCCGCCGCCCGCGGCGGCCTTCTCGCCGACCGGATCGCCGCCGCCGAGGACGCCGCCCCGCTCACCGACACGGCCGCCGAACGGCTCTACCGCAAGGCCGAGAACACCTACGCCCAGGCCCTCGCCCTCTACGGCGACTACAACCTGGCCGTCGCCGGGGCCACCCCCTTCGCCCTGCCCGACCTGAGCCCCGACGCCGCCGCCGAGGCACAG
The DNA here is from genome assembly GCF_040643855.1 of Streptomyces sp. NPDC047072. Lineage (NCBI taxonomy): Bacteria > Bacillati > Actinomycetota > Actinomycetes > Kitasatosporales > Streptomycetaceae > Streptomyces > Streptomyces sp. NPDC047072. Next base: position 53,380 of record NZ_JBEYVC010000050.1, read on the forward strand.
ATCAGGACCCTGCCCAACCTGCGCACCCTGTTCGGCTCCGCCGACTACTGCGCCTGCGCGGGCTGCCGCTCGGTGCACAGCCCCGCCGCCTACTTCGTCGACGTCCTGCGCTTCCTCGGCCAGCGCGGCACCCAGGGCACCGGGCCGCACGCCGGCAAGAGCGTGCGGGACGTGCTCCTGGAGCGCCGTCCCGACCTCGGCGCCCTGGAACTCAGCTGCGAGAACACCGAGACCCCGCTGCCCTATGTCGACCTGGTCAACGAGATCCTGGAGGATGTCGTCGCACCCCCGGTGCCCGTCCTGCTCGACCCCGCGCTCGCGACCGAGCTGACCGCCGGACAGATCTCCGCCGCCCTGCGCGACGGCCTGGCCGCCCAGGGCATCACCGTCGAGGCCGACGCACGCGTACAGGCCCCCGACAGTCGCGGCCTGTGGACCGTCCGCGACAGCGCCCACGCCTGGACGATCTCCCCGGCCCCCGTCGAGGGCGGCACCGAACTGCGCGTCCTCGTCTCCCGCCAGACCTTCGCCGACGCCGCCGAACTGCGCGCCAACCCCGAGTACACCAACCAGGAGGCCTACCGGCGGCTGCGCCAGGAGGTCTTCCCGCTCCACCTCCCCTTCGACCTGGCCCACCTCCAGACCCGCACCTACCTCGACCACCTCGGCGTCCCCCGCGCCGACCTCCTCGACCTGCTGCGCCGCGGCGGCCCCGGCGCGCTCACCGAGACCCAGCTCGCCGCCGCCCGGCTCGGCCTGACCGAGACCACCCGTCTCGTCGTCACCGGCAACCTGCCCGGGCGCGGACCCTGGGAGTTCTACGGCCTCGCCGAGACCGGCAACGACATCCCCGACCCCGACGACCCCACCCGCCGCGTCACCGGCACCTGGATCCAGGTCCTCAGCCACGTCCCCGTCCTGCTGCACCGCACCGGACTCGCCTACACCGGCCTCCTGCAACTCCTGGAGAGCGCCTACGTCAACCCGGAGGGGACCCTGCGGATCGCGCGGGCCGGTGAGGGCGGCGGCCCCGAGTGCGACGTCTCCACCTTCACCGTCGCCGGACTGGACGCCGACCACCTCGACCGCCTCCACCGGTTCCTCCGGCTGTGGCGGGCGGGGGAGTGGACGATGGCCGAACTCGACCTGCTGATCCCACCGAACGAGAGCACGCTCACCGCGGCCCCGAAGGTCCTGAACAGCGGGGCGCTGCGCGAACTGGCGGGCCTGTCCCGGCTGCGCGCCCGCCTCGCCCTCGGCTGGGCCGAGGCCCGCAGCCTCTTCCGGGGCATCGACCACAGCCCGCACCGGGACTGGAACGACGAGGGCTCGACACCGGCCCAGACCCAGTACCAACTGCTGTTCCGCAACCGGCTCGTCGGTGCCGTCGCCCCCTTCCCCGCCGACCCGGCCGACATCACCGGCACCGTCGGCGACCATGTCCCCGGCATCCTGGCCGCCTTCCGCATCCGTGAGGCCGACCTCCAGCTGATCCTCGACGACCTGGAGGTCACCCCCGCCACCCCGCTCGACCTCGGCCTTCTCAGTGCCGTCCACCGCGTCGCCGTAGCGGCCAAGGCGCTGCGGCTGAGCGTGGACCAGTTCCTGCGGCTCGTCCGCCTGTGGGACCGCGACCCCTTCACCGGCCCCGACGCCTTCCTCGACCTCGCCGATCTCACCGACCTGGTCTCCGCGTCCTCCTTCACGGTGGCCCAGCTGGACCACCTGCTCGCCCACCGGCTCACCCCCGGTACCGCGACCGCGCTGGAGAACAAGACCGTCACCGCCTTCCTCACCGAACTGCGCACCGGCCTGGAGAAGATCACCACCGAGCTGCGTAGCAAGCCCGAGGAGAGCCCGGAGGCCTACGTCCGGGCCCGGCTCGGACTGCTGCCCGCCCTCGTCGCCGACGCCGACCAGGTCGCGGCCCTCGCCCTCGCCGACGGCACCTGGCAGGGCACCCAGGCCGAACGGGACGTCCTGATCGGCCGGTACTTCACCGGGGTCCTGGACCTCGCCGAGGCCCGCACCCGGCTCGCCGCGTTGCCGTCGGGGCTCACCCCGACCGAGCGGCAGCAGGCCGTGGACGCCCGCTTCGGCTACCTCCAGCCCGCCCTGGAGACCTTCCTGCTGACCACCCAGCAGGCCTCCTACATCGCTCAGCAGAGCGCCGACCTGCTGCGCCTGGACGTGCCCACCGCCACCGCCCTGCTCGCCGCCCTGCACCTGCCCGGCGCCACCGGCACCCTCCTCCAGGACCTGGACGACCCCCGGCTCCTGGCCCGGCTGCCCGACGGCGGCTACCAACACCCGCCGACCGAACCGGAGTTCCCGGCCGCCTTCCGCGCGCTGCGGCTGCTGCACAAGGACGCGCTCGTCGTCACCGCGCTCAGGCTGACCGCGGCCGACGTCGAGTGGTGGCTGACCGGCGACCGGGCGAGCGGCCTGGGCTGGATGCACCCCGGGGACTTCCCGGTCGACGAGGCCGGGACGGCCGTACCCCTGGGGCAGTGGATCTCCCTGGTGCGGTTCTTCACCTGGCGGGCCGCGCTGCCGCCGGCCCCGCTGACCGCACTGGAGTTCGCCGCCCGGGTCCTCGACCCCGCCGTGCCGTCCGCGGCCTGTCTCGCCGACCTGGCCGCCCTCACCGGCTGGCTCCCCGCCGACCTCGACGCCCTGGTCACCGCCTTCGGCCGGCTCGACCCGGACACCGGACTCGACACCGTCAAGGAGCGCCTCGCCGAGCCGGCCCAGCTGCTGCGTCTGTCGGACGCGATGGCCGTCCTCGCCCGCGTCGGCGTGAGCGCCGTACGCGCGCTGTCCTGGGCGGTCGCCGAACCGGACGAGCGGACCGCGGAGAGCCTCAAGCAGACCGTGAAGGCGAAGTACGACCTCGGCCAGTGGCAGGACGTCATCCGCCCGCTCCAGGACGTCTTCCGCGAACGCAGGCGCAAGGCACTCGTCGACTGGCTCGTGGCCCGTCCCGTAGCGGCACTCGGCTGGAACTGGAGCGACAGCACCGGGCTGTACGCCCACTTCCTCATCGACGTCGAGATGAGCCCCTGCATGCTCACCTCCCGCCTCAAACAGGCCGCGGCCTCAGCCCAGTTGTTCGTCCAGCGCGTCCAACTGAACCTGGAGACCGACATCCTGGCCTCCGCCGATCTCGACCCCCGCTGGAAGCAGTGGTCCTGGATGAAGCGCTACCGGGTCTGGGAGGCCAACCGGAAGGTCTTCCTCTACCCGGAGAACTGGCTGGAGCCCGAACTGCGCAACGAGAAGTCCCCGTTCTTCCGGGACCTCGAACAGGAGCTGATGCAGAACGAGGTCACGGCCGAGACCGCCGAGGACGCCTTCCGCGGCTACGTCGAGGGCGTCGACAAGGTCGCCAACCTGGAGATCAGGGCCCAGCACACCGAGGTGGTCAGCGCCGACGAGAGCTATCTGCACGTCATCGGCCGCACCCGTTCCAGCCACGGCGCCGAGTACTACTACCGGCGGCGGATCAACGGCGCCCGCTGGACCCCGTGGGAGCGGATCGAGCTGGAGATCAACTCCTCGCACCTGGTGACCGCCGTGCACCAGCGCCGACTCCATCTGCTGTGGCCGCAGTTCCTGGAACGGGCCGTCGCGCAGAGCTCGGTCGCCACCCCGTCCGCCAACTCCTTCGCCGCCCTGCCACAGCCCGACCGGTACTGGGAAGTGCGCATGTTCTGGAGCGAGTCGAAGAACGGCCGCTGGAGCCCCAAGGTGCTCTCCGACCGGGCCGGCACCCTCTTCCAGTCCCTCGCCGGCTCGACCACTCCGGAGAACGTGGCCCTGCGGGTCCGGCCGCTGCCCGACGGGCTGCGCACCCAGCTGCATGTCAGCCGGGACGCGAGCCAGACCGCCCCGCGCAGCTTCTTCGCCTTCGACAAGACCGGCCGCCAGATCAACCTCGTCAGCCCCGCCCCGAGTTACGAGCACCTCGTCTCGCCCGCCCTGAGCCGGCTGCGCGACGGACTGATCCAACACGACTCGCGGGCGCTGTACTTCTCGTACAACTCGTTGTTCGAGACCACCGGCAAGCCGCACTTCTTCCCCGCGCACTCCCAGGCCGCATCCCTGTGGCTGGCGAACAACGTCGAGGCCGGGGCGACGTACTCGGTCATCGACTCCACGGCCCAGGACCTGCCCCGCGGGGACTACGGGACCTCCTTCCTGTGGGACTCGCGGCACACCTACCTGATGTCGTACTCCACCTGGACCTGGTGGTTCTGGTTCTTCTTCAGCTGGAACGGCTGGACCTGGGCGAACGTCAGGTTCGACATCCACTACCACCCCTACACCGACCTGTTCCTGCGGGAACTGAACACCAGCGGGGTCAAGGGCGTCCTCAACCGCCGGATCCAGACCGACCCGGCGAGCCTGCCCGGTGTCCCCGCCCCCTTCGACTTCGCCGGCTACCAGCCGACCGAGTTCTACGCCCCGCGCCCCTGGCCCGTCGAGGACGTCGACTTCACCTACCAGGGTGCCTACGCCCCCTACAACTGGGAGCTGTTCTTCCACGCCCCGCTGCTGATCGCCCAGAAACTCGCCGCCAACCAGCGCTTCGAGGAAGCCCTGGAGTGGTTCCACCACATCTTCGACCCCACCAGCACCGACACCGCCACCCCCGACCCGGACACCCCCCAGCAGAAGTTCTGGATCACCAAGAAGTTCTACGAGACCACGACCGCCCAGTACCAGGCGCAGCGGATCGAGAGCATCCTGCGCGCGGTCGCCCAGGGTGACGCCGAACTGCGCGCCCAGGTCGCCGAGTGGCGCAACAACCCCTTCGACCCGCATCTGATCGCCCGGACCCGGACGGTCGCGTACCAGAAGAACGTCCTGATCAAGTACGTCCAGACGCTGATCGCCTGGGCCGACCAGCTCTTCGGGCAGGACACCGTCGAGACCGTCAACGAGGCCACCCAGCTCTACGTCCTGGCCGCGTCCGTGCTCGGCCCGCGTCCCCGCAGCGTCCCCCGCACCACCCCGGACGAGGCGCGCACGTACTACCAGCTCCAGACCGACCACATCGACGACTTCGGCAACGCCCTCGTCGAGATCGAGAACCTCCTCGCGGACACCGAGCCCGGCGGCGTCGAGGGCGACGAGGAGGGGCCCGAACTGCCGCGCCTGGACGTCCTGTACTTCTGCGTCCCGAACAACAGCAAGCTGCTCGGCCTGTGGGACACCGTCGAGGACCGGCTGTTCAAGATCCGCCACTGCATGAACCTGGCCGGTGTCGAGCGCGCCCTGCCGCTGTTCGAGCCCGAACTCGACCCCGGCGCCCTGATCGGCGCGGTCGCGGCCGGCGGCGATGTCACCACGGCCCTCGCCGACATCAACGCACCCCTGCCCCTGTACCGCTTCACCTTCACCGTCCAGCAGGCCAAGGAGATGTGCGACGAGGTGAAGGCGCTCGGCGCCGCCATGCTCGCGGCCCTGGAGAAGCGGGACACCGAGGCCATGGCCCAGTTGCGCTCCACCCACGAACAACAGGTCCTGAACCAGGTCCGGTTGGTGCGGCTGGCCCGGATCGAGGAGGAGAGCCGTACCAGG